>JAENWO010000205.1 GCA_016649925.1 Actinomycetales bacterium | reverse complement strand
GACATCAAGAAGGTGCTCGCCGGTTCGACGATGAGCCAGATCGGCTACATGATGCTCGCGGCCGGCCTCGGTCCCGCCGGCTACGCGTTCGCTCTCTTCCACCTGCTCACCCACGGCTTCTTCAAGGCCGGCCTGTTCCTCGGTGCCGGCTCGGTGATGCACGGGATGAACGACGAAGCGAACATGCGCGGATTCGGCAACCTGAGCGCGGTCATGAAGATCACCTGGATCACGTTCGGCCTCGGCTGGCTCGCGATCCTGGGCATCCCGCCGTTCTCCGGCTACTGGAGCAAGGACAAGATCATCGAGGTCGCGTTCGTCGGCGAGGGCTGGCAGCCGTGGGTCTTCGGTGGTGCCACCCTCCTCGGTGCCGCCATCACCGCGTTCTACATGTCCCGCCTGTTCTTCATGACGTTCCACGGCAAGGCCCGCTGGAACGACGGGAAGAACGACCAGCCCGGGCCGGTGCGCACGCCCCACGAGTCCCCGCTGCTGATGACCGTGCCGATGATCGTGCTGGCACTCGGCTCCCTGGGGCTGGGCTGGTTCCTCGCCTCGGGCAACCGGTTCGCCACCTGGCTCGAGCCGGTGACCGGGACCGTCGAGCACCAGGAGCCGGTCCTGCCGGTGCCGGTGATCGTCGGCCTCACGCTCGCGCTCGTCCTGCTCGGCGTGTTCCTCGCCTGGCGGATGTACTGGGCCTCAGCCGTGCCCCTCGTCGCACCGACGGGATCGGTGCTCACCCGCGCCGCCCGGGCGGACCTGTACCAGGACCCCGTCAACGAGGGCCTGTTCATGCGCCCCGGTCAATACCTCACCCGCACCCTGGTCTACGCCGACACGGCCGTCATCGACGGCGCCGTGAACGGTCTCGGATCCGGGACCGTCGGGTGGGGGATGCGAATGCGTCGCTGGCAGAGCGGCTTCGTCCGCAGCTACGCCGCGGTGATGCTCGTCGGCGTCATCCTTGCCCTTGTCGTCGTCCTCGCCTCGCGCGTCTGAGTCGGAGAAGAGAATGCAGACTCAACTCGCTGAACTGCCCTGGCTGACCATCCTGATCGTGGTGCCCGCCGTGGCGGCACTCCTGATCTGGCTCGTCAAGCCCCTCCGCCGTGCTGCCCGCCCCATCGGCCTCGCCGTCAGCGTCCTCGTCCTCGCGGGCGCGGCCGTGATGGTGTCGGCCTTTGACACCTCCGACGCCGCCGCGTACCAGTTCACCACCACCCGGTCGTGGATCGCCTCGTTCGGGGCGAGCTACGACGTCGGGGTCAACGGGCTCGGGCTCGTCCTGGTCCTGCTGGCCGCTCTCCTCGTCCCGATCGTGCTGCTCGCGGCCTGGAACGAGGTCTCGCTGCCCGCCGGGGTGGTGGCCGCGCGAGCCTCGGACGCCCTCGTGTACCGGCAGGCCGGCTACGTCGCGCTCGTGCTGGTGCTCGAGTCGCTGATGATCGCGGTGTTCTCCGCCCGGGACGTGTTCTTCTTCTACATCCTGTTCGAGGCGATGCTCATCCCGGTCTACTTCATGATCGGCGTGTACGGAGGGGCGAACCGGCGCTACGCCGCCATCAAGTTCCTGCTGTACTCCCTCGCGGGCGGGCTCATCATGCTCGCCGGCGTGATCGCCCTGTACTTCCAGACCGACGGCGGTCCGCAGGCGTTCCGCATCGACAACCTCGCGAATGCCGTCGACGACCCCACGCTGCAGATGTGGCTGTTCCTGGCGTTCTTCGTCGCGTTCGCGATCAAGGCGCCGATGTGGCCGGTGCACACCTGGCTCCCGGACGCCGCGCAACAAGGCCCCCCGGGCACCTCGGTGCTGCTCGTCGGAGTCCTGGACAAGGTGGGCACGTTCGGCATGATCGCCCTGTGCCTGCCGTTGTTCCCGGATGCGGCGAAGGCAGCCGCACCGGTGATCATCGCCCTCGCCCTGATCTCGATCATCTACGGCGGGCTGGTGGCGATCGGCCAGAACGACCTGATGCGCATGATCGCGTTCACCTCGGTCTCGCACTTCGGCTTCATCGTGCTGGGCATCTTCGTGGGCACGCAGACGGGGTTGACCGGCTCGATGGTCTACATGGTGGCCCACGGAGTCTCCACCGCCGCGATGTTCCTCATCGCTGGGTTCCTCACGCAGCGTGGCGGCAGCCAGGACATGCGCAGCTACAGCGGCATGCAGCGCATCACTCCGGTCATCGCCGGGACGTTCCTCGTCTCCGGTCTGGCCTCCCTCGCGCTGCCCGGCCTGAGCGGGTTCGTGCCGGAGTACCTGGTGCTGCTCGGCAGTTTCCAGCTCCACCCGGCGGTGGGCGCGATCGCCGTCATCGGCGTCGTGCTCGCGGCCCTGTACATCCTGATGGCCTATCAGCGCATCTTCACCGGTGAGCCGCTCGAGGGGCGGAAGTCGTTGACGGACCTCGGCGGGCGGGAGAAGTGGGTCGTCGCGGTCCTTGTCGCCGCCATCCTGTTCCTCGGCTTCTACCCGGCCCCCGTGCTTGACGTCCTGGCCCCGGTCGCAGACCAGTTCGCCGTGATCCTTGGGAGCGCTTCATGACCGCCTTCGTCCCCCCGGAGATCGACTGGGCGGCGCTCACGCCGATCCTGATCGTGCTCGGCACCGCCGTGCTGATGGTGCTCATCGAGGCGTTCGTCCCGACCCGCGTGCGCCGCGCCGTCCAGACCGTGCTCGCCGTCGTCGCCCTCGGCGGGGCCCTCGTGGCCGTCGCCTGGCGTTGGGGCGTGGTGCAGTCGCAGGGCGGCAGCGAGCTCGTCGGTGGTGCGCTCCTCGAGGACGGCCCGGCCCTGTTCACGCAGGGCGTCCTGCTGCTGCTGTCCTTCGCCGGCGTGCTCATCATCGCCGACCGCTACCAGGGGGAGGACGCGTTCGCCCCGACGGGGGCCGCCATCCCCGGTTCGACCTACGAGGAGGAGGCGCGCCGCGCCGGCCTCGTCCAGACCGAGGTCTTCCCGCTGACCATGTTCGCCGTCGGCGGGATGCTTGTCTTCCCGGCCGCGGGCGACCTGCTCACGATGTTCATCGCGCTCGAGGTGCTGTCCCTGCCGCTGTACCTGCTCTCCGGGCTCTCGCGCCGCCGCCGTCTGCTCTCGCAGGAGGCGTCGCTGAAGTACTTCCTGCTCGGCGCGTTCTCCTCCGCGTTCTTCCTGATGGGCATGGCACTGCTGTACGGGTACTCGGGCTCGATCCGGCTGAGCGAGATCGCGAAGGCTGTCCCGGCCATGGCCGGCATGGACTCGCTGCTGCTCGCAGGTGTGGTCCTCGTCATCGTCGGCCTGCTGTTCAAGGTCGGTGCCGTGCCGTTCCACGCGTGGGTCCCCGACGTGTACCAGGGAGCCCCGACCCCGATCACGGGGTTCATGGCCGCCTGCACGAAGGTCGCCGCGTTCGGTGCGCTGCTCCGGTTCGTCTACGTCGTCACGCCGGGCCTGACGTGGGACCTGTCCGCGTTCCTGTGGGGCATCGCGATCCTCACGATGGTCGTCGGCACGGTGCTCGCCATCGTGCAGACCGACATGAAGCGCACGCTCGCGTACTCCTCGATCGCGCACGCCGGATTCGTCCTGCTCGGCATCATCGCCCTCGACGTCCGCGGCATCAGCTCGGTCCTCTTCTATCTCCTGGCCTACGGCCTGGCCACGATCGGGGCCTTCGGCCTCGTGGCGCTGGTGCGCGAGCGCGACGCCGAGGGCAACATCACCGGCGAGGCGTCCCACCTGTCCCAGTGGGCCGGGCTCGGACGTCGCAGCCCGGTGCTGTCGGTGTGCTTCGCCCTGTTCCTGCTCTCATTCGCGGGCATCCCGCTGACAGCCGGGTTCATCGGCAAGTTCGCGGTGTTCTCCGCGGCGATCGCGGGCGGCGCATGGCCGCTCGTCGTGATCGCCGTGCTGGCCAGCGCGGCAGCGGCCTTCTTCTACGTGCGGATCATCGTGCTGATGTTCTTCACCGAGCCGGCCACGACGGCGGACGGCCGGGAGACCACGGTCGTCGCCGGGGAGGGCCTGACCACGGTCGCCGTGCTGCTGTGCGCCGTCGGGACCGTGCTGCTGGGCGTGCTGCCCTCGCCGATTCTCGATCTCGCGGCGAGTGCCGCTAAGTTCATGCTGTGAGTTCCACGATGCTCCCGCTCGGAGACCCCGAGCTGGCGGCGCAGATCGCCGCCGAGCTCGACGAGGTCGAGCGACGGCTCGTCGACGCCGCGCGGCACACCGAACCGCTGATCCAGACGCCGTCGCGGCACCTGATCGACGCGGGCGGCAAGCGGCTGCGCCCAGTCCTGGTGATGCTCACCAGCCAGTTCGGCACGGGCATCGACGACGCGGTGCGGCAGGCGGCCGTGGCCACCGAGCTGACCCACCTGGCCACGCTCTACCACGACGACGTGATGGACTCCGCGCCGTTGCGCCGCGGCGCCCCGAGCGCGCATGAGGTGTGGGGCAACTCGGTGGCGATCCTGACCGGTGACCTGCTGTTCGCGCGCGCGTCCCAGCTGGTCTCCGAGCTCGGACCGGTCGCCGTGCGCATCCAGGCCGACGCGTTCGAGCGGCTGGTCCTCGGCCAGCTGCACGAGACGCTCGGGCCGCAGGACGGCGAGGACCCGATCGAGCACTATCTCAGCGTCCTCGCGGACAAGACGGGTTCGCTGATCGCGGCCGCTGCGAACTACGGGACGCTGTTCTCCGGCGCTGGGGAGGACGTGCGTGCCGCCGCAGTGCGCTACGGCGAGAAGGTGGGCGTCGCGTTCCAGCTCGCCGACGACGTCATCGACCTCACCTCCGACGCCGAGACCACCGGGAAGACCCCGGGCACGGACCTGCGCGAGGGCGTCGCCACGATGCCTGTCCTGCTGCTGCGCGCCCGGTCCGCGGCCGGGACGCTGGACGCCGAGGGCGCGGACCTCCTCACCCACCTGTCCGGGGACCTGTCCTCGGACGAGGTGCTCGCCGACGTGCTGAGGCGGCTGCGTGCCCACGACGTCCTGGACGAGGCTCGCGAGCTGGCCAGGACGTGGGCGCGCGACGCCGTCGCCGAGCTCGACGATCTTCCGGACTCCGCCGCGAAGAACGCGCTGGTCGCGTTCGCCGGCCTCCTCGTCGACCGCCTCACCTGAGAACCCCAAGCACGCGAGTGCTGGCGTTTCATGTCATATCTCGAGATATGACATGAAACGCCAGCACTCGCGTGCTTGGGGTT
>JAENWO010000244.1 GCA_016649925.1 Actinomycetales bacterium | reverse complement strand
CTCTGCCCGTGCTCGAGCTTTGCACCGACGGACTCCTCGCGGATCGTTCCCTGTTGGAGGCCTACCTCTCTGCCGCACCCGAACCCACCCCCTGACACCCGGAGAACCCCATGGGCACCTTCGCCATCGAGGCCCACCAGCTCGTCAAGACGTTCGGCGCAGCTCGAGCCCTCGACGGCTTCGACCTCACGGTGGAGACAGGTCAGATCGCCGGCTTCCTCGGTCCCAACGGATCCGGGAAGTCGACCACCATCCGGGTCCTGCTCGGCATGCTCCGGGCCGACTCGGGCACCGCGGACGTGCTCGGCCTCGATTCCTGGCGCGACGCCGTCGACCTCCATCGCCGCCTCGCCTACGTGGCCGGCGACGTCAGCCTGTGGCCGAACCTCACCGGCGGCGAGATCATCGACCTGCTCACCCGCATCCACCGCGGACCGCGTGGCTCCGCGCGCCGCGCCCAGCTGCTCGAGCGGTTCGACCTGGACCCGGCCAAGAAGGCACGCACCTACTCCAAGGGAAACCGCCAGAAGGTGGCCCTGGTCGCGGCCCTGTGCTCCGACGTCGAGCTCTATCTCTTCGACGAACCGACGTCCGGGCTCGACCCGCTGATGGAGGCCGTCTTCACCGATGAGGTCCGCCGGCTGCGGGAGCAGGGCCGCACGGTCCTGCTCTCCAGCCACATCCTCGCGGAGGTGGAGAAGCTGTGCGACACGGTGACGATCATCCGAGGCGGCCGTGCCGTGGAGTCCGGAACGCTCGCCCAGCTTCGCCACCTCACCCGCTCCGCGGTCACCGCGACGACGACGGCGGATCCCGCCGTCCTGCGCGCCGCCCCAGGCGTCCACGACCTCACCCGGGACAACCACTACCTGCGGTTCGACGTCGACGACTCGCAGATCTCCGCCGTGCTCGGGCTGCTCGCCCAGGTCGGCGTGCAGAACCTCACGATCTCACCGCCCTCCCTGGAGGAGCTCTTCCTGAGGCACTACGGGGACGACGTCGGGCCCGCGGCCGACCTCGGGAAGGCGGAGCGGGTCCGATGAGCACCGTCACGGCCCCGCCCCGAGCCGCCCGCCACTCCGCGTCGTCAGCCCGGCCCGGCTCGACCGCGCGCCCGTGGACGGGCACCGGGGCGCTGGTTCGGCTGTTCCTACGCCGCGACCGCGTCCGCATCGTCGGATGGGTCCTGGCCATCGGCTCGACGGTCGCCGCCACCGTCCCGGCGTTGGAGGCCACGTTCCCCGATGCCGCCTCGCGACAGGCGCGGGCCGCGATCCTCGCGAACCCGTCGGCCGTCATGATGACCGGCCCGGGCTTCGGCCTGGAGAACTACACGTTCGGCGCGATGGTCGCGAACGAGCTCAGCCTCGCGCTCTTCGTGGCCGTCGCGATCATGAGCATCCTGCTCGTCGTGAGGAACACCCGGGCGGAGGAGGAGTCCGGCCGCACCGAGATCCTGCGCGCGCTCCCGGTGGGACAGTTCGCTCCCGCGGCCGCTGCGCTGCTGCACGTCGCCCTCGCGAACCTCGCCCTCGCCCTCGCCGTCGTCGCCGGACTCGTCGGCACCGGGATGGAGACGGCCAGCTCGCTCGCCATGGGCCTGGCCACCGCGCTGACCGGCCTCGTCTTCGGCGCCGTCGCCGCCGTCACCACGCAGGTCACCGCGCGCGCCCGCTCCGCCTCGGGGATGGCGGTGGCGGTGCTCGCGGTGACGTTCGTGGTGCGTGGCATCGGGGACGTCCTTGACCCGCTCGGATCCTGGCTGTCGTGGCTGTCCCCGATCGCCTGGGCGCAGCAGACCCGGCTGTTCGTCGACCTGAGGTGGTGGCCCTTGGTGCTCTCCGCCGCGCTCGCGGTGGTGCTGCTCCTGGTCGCGGTCTCCCTCGCCCAGCGCCGGGACCTCGGCGCCGGCCTGCGGCAGGAACGCCTCGGATCCTCGGTCGCGGCGTCCGCCCTGCTGTCCGTCCCGGGCCTTGCTCGCCGGCTCCTGCGCGGCTCGTTCTTCGGCTGGGCCATCTCCCTGTTCGTGATGGGCGTGGCATTCGGCTCCCTCGCCACGTCGCTGCAGGACATGGTCGAGGAGGTCCCCGAGGTCGGCCAGTGGATCGGCGCGGGCCGCGGCGACCTCACGACGGCGTTCGGAGCCGCGATGCTCGCCTTCCTCGCCCTCGGCGTCGGAGGCTTCGCGGTGGGCGCGGTGCTTCGGCTGCGCACCGAGGAGGAGACTGGAAGGGTCGAGGCGATGCTCACCACGGGTGCGTCCCGGCTCGGTTGGGCGGGCGCCTGGTTCGGGGTCGTTGCGGTGCAGGCCGTGCTGCTGCTGCTGCTCGCCGGACTCGGCCTGGGGCTGGGTGTCGGCGCGGCAGCCGGTGAGAGCGGCATCATCGGGCGGATCACCGTCGCTGCACTGGCCTACACCCCCGCGGTCCTCGTCCTGGCCGGCTTCGCCCTCGCCCTGCTCGGCTGGTTGCCCCGGGCGGCATCCCTCGCCTGGGCCGTGGTGGCTTGGGCCGTGTTCGTCGGATGGATCGGCGCGCTCCTGGACCTGCCCGGGGTGCTCGCCGGACTCTCACCCGTCCACCACACGCCCGCCGTCCCGGCCGAGTCCGCGTCCGCTGCTCCCCTCCTCGTGATGAGCTTGATCGCCCTCGTCACCGTGGTCGCCGGGCTCGTGGGGTTCCGACGGCGGGACGTGGGGGCCTGAGCCACGCACCTCACGCGCCTGAGCGGCGCGGACGTCAGGAGCCGGCGAGCGTGAGGCCGACGAGGCCCAGGTTGAGCATCACGACGAGCACGACGATGGTGGTCAGGGCCCACCGAACCGGCCTCCGGTTCACATCGGCGCCCATCAGGTCCACCTCGCCGGTGAGACGGAGCAGCGGGACCAGCGCGAACGGGATGCCGAAACTCAGCACCACCTGGGAGATGACGAGGGCCCACGTCGGGTCGACGCCGATGCCGAGCAGGATCAGCGCCGGGATCATCGTGATGACGCGACGAACCAGGAGCGGGATCCTGCGGTGGATCAGCCCCTGCATGATCGTGGCTCCGGCATAACAGCCCACCGAGGTCGAGGCGAGGCCGGAGGCGAGCAGCCCGATCGCGAACGTGATGCCGATGGCCGGACCGAGGGCCGACGTCACCGCGGCATGGGCGCCCTCGATCGTGTCCGTCCCCGGCACGCCCTGCAGGCTCGAGGCGGCGAGGAGGAGCATGGCGATGTTCACCATCCCGGCGACCATGAGGGCCACGACGACGTCCCACCGGGTGGCGCGCAGGAGGTGGACGCGACCGTCGCGGTCCGGTGGTTGAGGGTGCCGGTCGCGCGCGAGGGCCGAGTGTACGTAGATCGCGTGGGGCATCACCGTGGCCCCGAGCATGCTGGTGGCCAGCAGCACGCTGTCCGTCCCGGCGAAGCGCGGGACGAGGCCGCCGACGACGTCCCCGGCGTCCGGCGGACTCACGACCAGCCCGGAGACGAAGCCGATCGTGATGATCACGAGCAGCGCGATGATCACGGACTCGAACCGTCGCTGGCCGTGGCGGTTCTGGACCGCGAGCATGAGCATCGAGACCACACCGACGATGACGCCACCGAGCAGGAGTGGGGTGCCGAAGAGCAGGTGGAGGGCGATCGCCCCGCCGATCACCTCGGCCAGGTCGGTCGCTGTCGCCACGATCTCGGCCTGGGCCCAGAACGCGATCCGGGTCCGTCGCCGGAGCCGCTCGCCGAGCAGCTCCGGCAGGGTCCGGCCGGTCACGAGGCCCAGCTTGGCGGACTGGTACTGGACCAGCACCGCCATCGCGTTGGCCAGGACCAGCACCCAGACCAGGAGGTAGCCGTACCGGGCGCCGGCGGTGAGGTTCGCCGCCACGTTGCCGGGATCGACGTAGGCGATCGCCGCGACGAATGCCGGGCCGAGCAGCGGCAGGACGCGGCGCCGGCTCACGTGCTTCTCGAGCGTCGCGACCACGCTCCCTCCCATCGAAAGTTCGGGTACCCGAACTTTACGCCGCACGTGTGGCCGCGCGCACCCGCGAAACGCCGCGCGCACCCGCGAAACGCCGCCGCACCCGCGAAACGCGGCCGGACCCGGTCAGGGCCGCCGAGCAGCGAACGGGTGGCATCCACCCGCGAACGCCCCCGCGGCCATCGCTCGCGCGACGCGTTCGGCGTCGACAGGGTCGGGGTCGATCCCGAGCCGCTCGGTGGTTCCGTGCGGCACCATCCCGGCGCTCGTCATGACGCCTCCCCCGCGCAGTCACGATTCCCTTGAAGAGCGGTGTCCCGACCGCTCGAGGGGTGCGTCACCGGGCGGCGGGGGTGATTCCGCACCGCTCGGGGGGTGATCAAGGACACGGTATGAAGCGTCGGGTGGCCGGGTAGGGTCGGGGGGTGACCGCACACTATGACGTCGTCGTTCTCGGAGCCGGCCCCGGTGGATATGTCGCTGCGATTCGCGCAGCGCAGCTCGGGCTCTCGGTGGCCGTCGTGGAGAAGCGGTACTGGGGCGGTGTCTGCCTCAACGTGGGCTGCATCCCGTCCAAGGCCCTGCTGCGCAACGCCGAGCTGGCGCACATCTTCCAGCACCAGGCGAAGACCTTCGGCATCTCCGGAGACGTGTCCTTCGACTTCGGCGCGGCGTTCGACCGCAGCCGCACCGTGGCGGACGGCCGCGTCAAGGGCGTCCACTTCCTGATGAAGAAGAACAAGATCACCGAGTACGACGGCCTCGGCAGCTTCGCTGACGCCAAGACGCTCTCGGTCGCCCTCAGCTCGGGCGAGACCGAGACCATCACGTTCGAGAACGTGATCATCGCGACCGGCTCCACG
>JAENWO010000357.1 GCA_016649925.1 Actinomycetales bacterium | reverse complement strand
CGGCGACTTCAGCGGCACGCCCGAGTTCAGCAGGGACAGGGTCGATGCGCACACCGAACCCATCGACGTGGAACCGTTGGAGCCGAGAGCCTCGGACACCTGGCGGATCGCGTAGGGGAACTCCTCGCGGGAGGGCAGCACCGGCATGATCGCGCGCTCGGCGAGGGCGCCGTGGCCGATCTCGCGCCGCTTCGGCGAACCGACGCGGCCGGTCTCACCGGTGCTGTAGGGCGGGAAGTTGTAGTTGTGCATGTACCGCTTGCGGGTCTGCGGCGAGAGCGTGTCGAGCTGCTGCTCCATCTTGAGCATGTTCAGCGTGGTGACGCCCATGATCTGGGTCTCGCCGCGCTCGAACAGGGCGGAGCCGTGCACGCGCGGGAGCACCTCGACCTCAGCGGAGAGGGTGCGGATGTCCCGCAGGCCTCGGCCGTCGATCCGGAAGCCGTCAGTGAGGATGCGGCGGCGGATGAGCTTCTTCGTGACCGCGCGGTACGCGGCCTTCAGCTCCTTCTCGCGACCGTCGAAGTTCGACGCAAGGGCGCCGAACATGGCGTCGCGGACGTCGTCGATCTCGTTCTCGCGCTCCTGCTTGCCCGCAATGCCGAGGGCCGCCTCGAGCTTCGCGAGGACCTCGCCCTCGACGGCGTCGTACGCGTCGGTCGCGTAGTCGGGGAAGACGGGGAAGTCCTGGACCTCCTTGGCGGCGCGGCCGGCCAGGTCGATCTGGGCCTCGGCAAGCACTCGGATGAAGCGCTTGGAGGCCTCGAGGCCCTCGGCCACGACCTCCTCGGTGGGGGCGCCGGCGCCCTGCTCCTTGATCAGGACCCAGGCGTTGTCGGTGGCCTCCGCCTCGACCATGGTGATCGCGACGTCGTCACCGACGATACGACCGGCCACGACCATGGCGAACACGGCGCGCTCGATCTCGCTGTAACGCGGGAACGCGACCCACTCACCCTCGATGAGGGCGATGCGGACCGCGCCGATCGGGCCGGAGAACGGCAGACCGGACAGCTGCGTGGAGATCGACGCGGCGTTGATCGCCAGCACGTCGTAGGAGTCGTCGGGGTGGAGCGCGAGGACGGTCTCGACGACCTGGACCTCGTTGCGCAGGCCCTTGACGAAGAGCGGGCGCAGCGGGCGGTCGATCAGCCGGCAGGCCAGGATCGCCTCGGTCGAGGGGCGACCCTCGCGCCGGAAGAACGAGCCGGGGATCTTGCCGGCGGCGTACTGCCGCTCCTCGACGTCCACCGTGAGGGGGAAAAAGTCGAGCTGGTCCTTGGGGTACTTGCCGGCCGTCGTGGTCGACAGCAGCATCGTGTCCTCGTCGAGGTACGCGACAGCGGCGCCGCCGGCCTGCTTGGCGAGACGACCCGTCTCGAAGCGGACGGTGCGTGTGCCGAAGCGGCCATTGTCGATGACGGCTTCGGCGAACTGGATCTCGGGACCCTCCATGGGTGCCCTCCTTCGGTGTTCGTCCGGGGCTCGGCGATCATCGATCGAGGCCCACGGACCATGTCCGGAAGCCACTACCGAGGACCTTCGAATGCCCGGAATGGGGTGATCTGGATGGAGTTGTCGCCGCGGTGCCGGGCACCGTGGCGTGCATGCGGAACCGGCCCGGACCCTAGGGATCCGAGCCGGCCGAGGTTGTTATCGGCGCAGGCCGAGACGCTCGATCAGCGTGCGGTAGCGCGCGATGTCCACGTCGCGCACGTAGCCCAGCAGACGGCGGCGCTGGCCGACGAGGAGCAGCAGCCCCCGACGCGAGTGGTGGTCGTGCTTGTGCTCCTTGAAGTGCTCGGTCAGGTCCTTGATGCGCCGCGAGAGCAGCGCAATCTGGACCTCGGGGGAACCGGTGTCACCCTCGTGGGTGGCGTAGTCGGTGATGATCTGTTTCTTGACGGCGGCGTCGAGGGCCACGGTTCTCCTTCATATTCTCTCGTTGCGCGGAGCACCGGGGCATGTTCACCCGGGCATGACACACCCGCGGCCGATCTGACGGCAGCGCTCAGGCTATCACCACCGCCGGGCCCGAATCGAATCAGCTGCGGATGATGTCCCGGTCCCGGGCGCGGGCGCGAGCGCGAGCGGCGGTGACGGCGACGGCGACGGGGGCGGGCGCGGGCGGCGGTGACGGGGGCGGGGGCGGTGACGGGCGATGGCGGCCGTGCGCCGCTGACCCGGGGCTCGACCGCGGCGAGGATGTCGGTGTCCGTATCGTACGTGGTGAGGATGATCGCGGGCGGTCCGTCGGCCGCCGTGAGATAGCCGTCCTGGCTCAGCCGGGAGCCTGGGCACCCGTGGCCGTGACGTGCTCCGGCCGCGGGACCCCAAGGACGTCAGCGGCATCGAGCACGTCCTGACGCATCTGGCCCACGAGAGCGTCGATGCCCTCGTAGCGCACCGTCGGCCGGAGGCGGTGGACGAACTCCACGAGCACCTCCTCGCCGTACAGCTCGAGGTCCCAGCGGCCCAGGACGTGCGCCTCCACCTGGCGCACGATCCCGTCGAACGTCGGGTTCGTCCCGATCGAGATGGCCGCCGGCAGCCGCTCGGCACGGTCGGTTCCGTGCCGGCGGATGAGCCAGCCGGCGTAGACGCCGTCCGCCGGGATGGTGCCGGTCGAGGCATGGTCCAGGTTCGCCGTCGGGAACCCGAGCCGCCGGCCGCGCGCCTCACCGTGCACGACGACACCGCGCATCCGGTGCGGACGGCCGAGCACCCCAGTCGCGCCCTCGGCATCGCCGTCCGCGAGCAGCTCACGCACCCACGTCGAGGACCACCGGCGCGCACCGTCGTCGTGCTCGGCGACGTCGTGGACGATCTCGACCGCGAAGCCGAAGCGCTCGCCGAGCTCACGCATGGTGGTGCGGTCCCCGGCATTGCCCCAGCCGAACCGGATGTCCTCCCCCACCACGACCCGGCACACGTGCAGCGCGTCGACGAAGTACCGGCGGACGAACTCGTCGGGGCTCTGGCGAGCGAACTCCTCGGTGTAGGAGATCACGAGGACCGCGTCGATGCCCGTCTCCGCGAGCAGCTCGAGGCGGTCCTCGATACCGCTCAGCAGCTCGGGGGCGGCGTCGGGGCGGTGCACGGCGGCGGGGTGCGGGTCGAACGTGACGGCGACGGCGGTTGCGCCCTCGCGCCCGGCCACGCTGACGACCTCGGCGAGCACGGCGCGGTGGCCCAGGTGGACGCCGTCGAAGTTGCCCATCGTGACCACGCACGCGCCCAGACCCGCGGGGATCTCCTCGATGCCGTTCCAGCGCTGCACGCGAACCCCTTCTCGGGCGGACCCCGGACGGGAACACCGAGGCTAGCGTGCCACCTCTCCCACGGCGGACGCGAAATTGGCGCCTCACGCGGCGTGCTGGAACCCGCTCAGGTCGCGGGCCCGCTGGCCCGGGCGGCGTCGAGTCGATCGAGACCGACGGCTGGCGCAACGACGTCGAGAACCCGAGCTGACCCGGCCTGCTCGAGCCCGCGGCCGCGCGGCCGGAGACCGGTGACGGCCCCGAACAGGAGGGTCCGGGGCCGTCGCGCGTGATCGCGCAGGGTGTGGGG
>JAENWO010000387.1 GCA_016649925.1 Actinomycetales bacterium | reverse complement strand
CGTCCGGGAGTGTTGGCTTGCTCACTCTGGTCCCCCTTCGTAACGATGCCCAGTGCAATTGTTGCATAATACTATTGTGAAGATGCGCCGCAAGACGACCCCGCCACCCTCCCCCCGCCGGGTTGCGCCAGACCTGGTACCGATGCAGGCGGGGCTGACGAGTCTGCTCACCGTGCTCCGTTCGTCGCGGATGGGCCTGCTCGTGCTCGCCCTGGCCGTCGGCGCCGGTGCTGGTGGTGCGGCGATCGCGTTCCGCTGGCTGATCAAGGTGTTCACCCTTGCCCTCTCCGGCCATGCCGACTACGCGGGGCTCGGTCACGTCGCGAACCCGCACGTGCCCGGGTTGGGCCGCTGGTTCGTCATCTTCGCGCCGGTGGTCGCCGGACTGCTGTACGGGCCGCTCGTGCACTTCTTCGCCCGCGAGGCCCGGGGGCACGGCGTGCCGGAGGTCATGTACGCCGTGGCGCGGCGCGGCGGACGGATCGCGCCGCAAGTCGCCGCCGTCAAGGCGCTTGCTTCGGCCCTGTGCATCGGCGGCGGCGGCTCAGTGGGACGCGAGGGTCCGATCGTGCAGATCGGGGCCGCCCTTGGCTCGACCCTCGGCCGCGTCCTGAGGATCACCGAGCCCCGGATGAAGGTGCTGGTGGCGTGCGGAGCGGCCGGCGGCATCTCGGCGACGTTCAATGCGCCACTTGCCGGGGTGTTCTTCGCGATGGAACTCATCCTGCTGGGAGACTTCACTGCCCAGTCGTTCGGCATGGTTGTCATCGCTTCGGTGACCGCGAGCGTGATCGGCCGGGCGGTGCTCGGCAACACGGCGTTCTTGCAGCTTCCGACCTTCACCGTGGACAACCTCACCCAGTACGCGCTCTTCGCGCTGCTCGGCCTGTTGGCCGGGGTGGTCGGCGTGGGGTTCACCCGGATCCTGTACCTCATCGAGGACATCTGCGACCGCGTGTGGCGCGGACCAGAGTGGCTCCGCCCCGCCGTCGGCGGGTTCGTCCTCGGCGGGCTGCTCCTCGTGCTGCCGGAGATGTACGGAGTGGGGTACCCCGTGCTCGGCAAGAGCATCGCCGGCGCCTACACGATCGCGTTCCTCGTCCTGCTGCTCTTCGGGAAGATGGTCGCCACTTCCCTGACGATCGGGATCGGCGGCTCCGGCGGAGTCTTCGCGCCGAGCCTGTTCATCGGTGCGATGCTCGGCTCGGCCTACGGCCAGCTGCTCCATCTCATCGCCCCTGACGTCGCAGGTTCGCCGGGGGTGTACGCGTTGATCGGCATGGGCGCGGTGTTCGCCGGCGCGGCCCGCGCCCCGATCACCGCAGTGATCATCCTGTTCGAGCTCACGGGCGAGTACACGATCATCCTGCCGATGATGGTCGCGATCGTGCTGGCCAGCGCCATCAGCCACGTCCTGGCCAGGGACAGCATCTACACCCTCAAGCTGCGCCGCCGAGGCGTCGACGTCAGCGTCTCACCGGAGGCAGAACAGATGGCGGCGATCACCGTCGGGCAGATCATGGAACCCGTCGGGCCGTGCCTTCGGGAGAGTGCCGCGCTGCGCGACGCCGCTGGTCTGCTCAGCCGCGCCCCGCACGGCCAGTTGCCGGTCCTGGACTCCCACGGCCGCTATCGAGGCATCGCCACCGCGCATGCGGTCGCCGACACGCTCGCTGACGGTGAGCACAACCTCGCGACCGTGGCCTCCGTCGTCGAGCTGCCCGACGCCGTCAGCATCTCCGACCACCTCACCGACGCGCTCACCGCCCTCGAATCCACGCCCGGAGCCATCCCCGTCCTCGACGACGACCACGCGAACCTCGTGGGCTGGCTCAGCCACCAACGCGTTCTCAGCGTCCTGCGCGGATTCCCCGACGACGCGCAGGCGATGGTATCCACGACCTCGTAGTCCCGAGCCCGTCGGCGGCGAGCCACGAGCGCACCCGCCCGTCGACGTCGACACCTTCACGAGAGGACCCCACAGCCGGACGGCAGCGCGCCACGTGTGGACGGTGAAGAGGGCGCCGCAGGTTGCGCCACTCCTCGTCGGCGGGGATCGTGGAGCCAGTTCCCGAGACGGAGATGAACCGATGTCGGAAAATGGGGAACCTCTCAGCGCGCGTTTCGGCTCACGCGGTCCGTCGACATCGTCGCGGACCCGGGACGAACGGGTTGAGTCCGCGAACCGCCTCGCTCTCTCGAGGCACTCCCCCTGGTCCGCCACCATCTCGTGCCGCGAGGCCGAGCGGTGAACCCCCCGGTCGGCTCGTGGGCAGCGAGGGTGGCACCCGTCGAACGCTCGACAGCGCAGGCGCGCGCGACCTACGACCGGCTAGCACCGTGGTACGACTGGGCCGAGGCGCCGTTCGAACGCTGGGCGCGCGCTGCCGGACTGCGCATGCTGGACGCCCGACCCGGTGAGCGCATCCTCGAGATCGGTGTCGGCACCGGGCACACCCTCGCGGCACTCGCCCAGCAGGTCGGTACCGACGGTTCCCTTCTGGGGATCGACCTGTCTCTCCGGATGACCCAGGCGACCCGCAGACGTCTCGCTCGGAAGAACCGAGGTACCCGACTCGCCCTCATCCAGGCTGACGCGCGTCACCTGCCTCTCGACGCCGTCAGCGTCGACGCCGTCACCATGAGCTTCACGCTCGAACTCATGGCAACCGAGGACATCCCTGTCGTCCTGACGCAATGCCGACGCGTACTCAGGGACGCCGGCCGGATCACGGTCGTCTCGCTGGAGCTCAGGGACACGCCGAATCTGATGACACGGCTCTACCTCGCCGCACACCGTCGTTGGCCGCGGTCGGTCGACTGCCGACCACTACCGCTGCACGACGTGCTCGTCGCCAGCGGATTCACCGTCTCCGGAACCTGGTCCGGCACGATCGCCGGACTGCCGGTCACCGCGATCAGCGCGCGGACGTAGCGGCAACCCGTCTGTCGGTCCAGCGACAGCATTCGGATCGGTGGCGGCGTCCCGGTCCGGGACCTCGTCCGGGCCACCGCCGGGCAGTCCGGCGACGGCGCGTCGGCCGCTTCCCTGGTGATGCGCCAGCGCCACGTGGATGACTGCTGCCAGCGCCAGCATGCCGGCGATCGCGGGCGGAGCCGCACCATCCGCGCGCTCCATTGAGCGAGGTTGTCCCGCTTCCCGTTGAACTTCGGTAGCGGTCGGTGTGATCGTCAGGCGGCGATCACTGGTTCATCATGACGGATGGCACCGACAGTTTGTGCGGCGACATACGCGTCGAGCGCAACGCGGAGCCCTGGCAGGTG
>JAENWO010000062.1 GCA_016649925.1 Actinomycetales bacterium | reverse complement strand
CGCAGGCGGCGACGACTTTCTTCGTGGGGAAACTCGACCCCCGCAACCGTTGATCATGAGCTTCATCGAGACCATGAGAGCCAAGGGCCACGCGGTCGAGTCGGTCTGTCGGGTCCTGCGTGAGCAGCGCTGCCAGGTCGCCGCACGGTCCTATCGGAGCTGGAAGCAGACGGGCCGGAAGGTCGCGGCCCGCACGCTCACCGACGCCCTAGTGGTCGATGTGGTGCGCGACACCGCCTGGTCCCTCGACACAGAAGGGCGACGGAAGATGACGGCCTGCGTGCGCCGGACCGCCCTGGCGGATGCGTCGGCGGGGGCGGTGGATCGGGCCATGAGGACACTGGGGCTGGTCGGGGTGCGCCGGGACAAGGGGACCCGGACCACGATCCCGGGCAAGGACGGGATCCGGGCCGGTGACCTGCTGGACCGCGACTTCACCGCACCGGCACCGGACCGCGTGTGGGTGACCGACTTCACATACGCCAGGACATGGGCCGGGTTCGTCTATGTCGCGTTCATCCTGGACGTGTTCGCCCAGCGGATCGTGGCCTGGCACGCCTCGACCTCCAAGGCCACCGACCTCGTCATGACCCCGCTGCGGATGGCGCTGTGGCAACGCGACCGCGAAGGCCACCCGTGCCGGGCAGCTGATCCACCACTCGGATGCCGGGTCGCAGTACACCTCGATCAGGTTCACCGAGCACCTCGCCCTGCAGGAGATAAGGCCCTCGATCGGCTCGGTCGGGGACGCCTACGACAACGCCCTGATGGAAACCGTCAACGGCCTGTACAAGGCCGAGTGCGTCCGCACCACCGTCTTCCACGACCGCCCCTGCAAGACCATCGCTGACGTCGAGCACGCCACCGCCGGCTGGGTCGACTGGTACAACAACCGCCGCTTTTCTCAGGGGGTCGCTGGGGATGGTCCCACCAGTCGAGTACGAGCAAGCCCACTACGCTGCCCTCAACCGAGAGCCGCAACCCGCATGAGAGCGGCAGAGAACCTGGGGCGCTTCAACTGTCTCGCTCGTCAGTTCTTGGCCGACCAGGAAAGCGGCCTCCGTCGCATTGACGACCAGCGGGTCGCAGACGGCTATCGTCGCGTGGGCCAAGGTAGCCGCCGGCGCCGCATTCAGGAAGACGCGGGTGCCTGCGTCGCTCGCCTCGTGTGCCACGTGCGCCACAGTCTCGAGCGGGATTTCCAACTGCATGACCACGACTGCCGCGTTCTCCCACAGTGGACGGGATAGGTCAACGACCTCGGGCGTGAGGCGCCGATTTGCGCCGGGAGCCACAATGATGGAGTTGTCGCCATCAGGCGTCAGCAAGATGATTGCGGTCCCTGTTGCGACGTCGACCGCCTGGAGTGCCGACACGTCGACCCCAGCGCCTTCCAGCGAGTCCCGGAGCAGCTGCGCGCCACCGTCGTCCCCGACGCAGCCCACGAAAGCGACCTGGCCTCCCAGCCTGCCGGCTGCGACGGCCTGGTTGGCGCCCTTGCGCCCTGCTGTCGTGGTGAGGTCCGATCCGATGATCGTCTCGCCAGCGGTTGGCCGGTGCGTGATGTCGACGACCAGGTCGGCGTTTGCGGAACCGATGACGACGACGGTCTGCGACCGGATCACGCCCATAGCTCGAGGCCGTTCCCGGACGTCAGTACCGCTGCTCGGGACCCGCTGGCTGCAGCCGACTCGTGGGCCCTCGTAGAACGGATGCTGCTGTCACGGACGACGAGCTCGGGAACAATGGCGTGGGACTCGGGTGGCGAGCCCTCGAGTGCGCGGAGCAGCACATCTACGGCGGTATGGCCCACCTCGGCGAACGGCTGACGCACGGTGGTTAGCGAGGGATGAAAGTACTCGGACCCGGCGAGATCGTCGAAGCCAACGACGGCGATGTCTTCCGGGATGCGAACCTGCCGTTCATGCATCGCATGCATGAAGCCGAGCGCCATCTGGTCGTTGGCCGCGAACACGGCATCGGGCAGGTCCCTGTCGGCCACCTCGAGACCGGTGCGGTAGCCCGAGCTCGCGGACCAGTCGCCCTGACCCAGGATGGTGCCGCGGACTCCTGACTTCGCCAGCTCGCGGCGCCAACCACGCACCCGAAGACCGGCGTCGAGCCATGTGGTGGGACCGGCCAGGTGGAAGATCCTGGAGTACCCCTGTTCGAGCAGGTGACGCGTGGCGATCCGGGCGCCGTACTCCTGCCGCACCCCGACAACGCTCAGTTGCTCGCTTGCGGGCATTCCTGCGGCCACCATCACGACAGGCACGCTGGCGGAGACCTGACGTGAGGTTCGGGCGAGGCCGACCGTGCTCGCCAGCACGATGATCCCGTCCACGCCGCGGTCCCTGAGATGGGAGAACGCCGCTTCGATGCTGTCTGGCGTGGGGTGGGGCACCACGGCCACCGTCGTCGCGTAGTCGTGCTCGCGCGCTGCAGCCTCTACCGCCATCAGCAAGCTGGCGTGTCCGAGGATCGACGAACCGGAGTCGACCAGCCCGACGTTACGGGTCTGGTTCGTGACGAGGGCCCTGGCGGAGAGGTTGCGCCGGTAGCCCAGCTGTTCGATAGCTGAGGCGATCCGGAGGCGGATCTCGGGGCGGACCGTCTCGGGGCGGTTGATGGCCCTGGAGACGGTCTGGTGGGAGACGCCAGCGAGTTTCGCCACGTCGATCATGCTCGGCATTGCGCACCTCCCGAACGCCGTCATGCTATCGCGACCGGTGTCGGCGCCCGCCCTCTTCGGCAGCGCCGTGATGTTGGGGGTGCGGCATCGCTCCCGCGTGCGACCTCCGTCATTGAGGTCCCGTCCCTTCGTGTCCCTGCGCTCACGTCGCTCTCGCGGGTGTCTTGACATCCCGAGAGTGAACGTTAACCTATGTCACAGAGTGAACGTTAACGTGCCCAGCGATGGGCGGCCGAACGCAAGGAAGTGTGAGGGCGATGCTCGACAACAAGCTGGCCGATGCGCTCGTCGTGGGCGTCGACTACGGAACCCTCTCCGGCCGCGCGGTGGTCGTGCGGGTGTCCGACGGCGCGGAGGTCGCCCGCACCGTGCACATCTCCCGGCAGCTGGGGGACCCGTTGCCGATCGCCCAGGCGGACATCGACCGCCTCTACGACCGCTACCAGAACGTCTACGGCCGCTGACCGGCCGTCGAACAACGCAGAACCACCACCGAGCGTCAAGGAGGACCGACTGTGCTCTTGAACATCAACCCCCTTCTCACCGGCGAGCTGCTCAAGCGGCTCGACGAGATGGGCCACTCCGACTACCTGGTCATTGCGGACGCCAACTTCCCGGCACATCGCCTCGACCCGGATGCCCTCGAGGTCCCCGGGGTCGATGTCGTCCAGATGACGCGTGCGGTGTGTGAGGTGTTCCCCCTCGACGCCGATAATCCGCCCGCACTCATGGACAGTGGCGCCGGCGAGCTCCCGCAGGTGCAGACCGAACTCCTCGAGGCGGCCGGCTCGACGGCGCGGACGATGGTCGACCGCTGGGCGTACTACGACCTCGCGCAGGGAGCCAGCGTGATCATCTCGACCGGAGAGCTGCGCCTCTGGGCGAACGTCGTGCTCTACAAGGGGATCCCCTACAGCCGCGCCTGAGCGACGGCAAAGACCAAGACAGACCACTGCCACGTGAGCGGGCAGAACAAGGAGAACTGTGGTGAGTGACATCAAGGAGACCCTCTTCGACATCCCGGTGACGTCGTCGCGCGCGGCGATGGACCGGGTCGTGAACGACGGTGGAGGCGTCATCCGGTTCGCGCCTTCGTGGGTCCCCCGGGCGTTTTGTTCGCCGGGCCGGCGCCTGAGGCTGCACCCGGACGACTACTACCCCTTCGCCAAGGGGCGCGGTGGCATCGACGAGCGCTGGCTCGGGTCGGCCATCCGCGCGGACAACGGTTCGCAGACCGGTCCGTACGAGGGCCTGAGTCTTGCCGTGGACCCCGATGGCGGGCTCGTCCCGTTCGACGAACTGGTCGCGGAGGAGAAGGCGGGAATCATCGGCGCCCGGCTTTGGGACGCGCACCAGAAGTGGCCGGCCTACTCCAAGTTCTTCGACAACCTGATGCCGCTGCCGTTCCACATGCACCCCATGGAGCAGCACGCCGCCCTCGTGGGCAAGTCGGGCAAGCCAGAGGCCTACTACTACGCACCGCAGATGAACAACTACCCCGGCCTGCAGTCCATCACGTACCTGGGCCTGCAGCCCGATGTGCGCGAGGGCCAGCTGGTCGACCGGCTCCGTGCCCACGAGCGGGGCGGCGACAACCGGATCACGGACCTGTCCGCCGGCTACCGCACGCGGCTCGGGGAGGGCTGGGACGTGCCGGCAGGCGTTCTGCACGCGCCGAGCAGCGTCTGCACCTATGAGCCGCAGGCGGCGAGCGACGTGCTGTCGATGTACGAGTCGTGGAGCAACAACATGGAGGTCGGTGCCGACCTGCTCTGGAAGGACGTGCCGCCGGAGCACCACGGCAACTACGACTTCCTGATCGAGATGCTCGACTGGAAGCTCAACATCGACCCGGACTTCCACGCCAACCGCGCGCTGGTCCCGTACGAGACGGCGTTCTCCGAGTCCAACGGCGGTGGCGACTTCATCGAGCGTTGGATTGTCTACAAGTCCCCTGCGTTCAGCGCGAAAGAGCTGACGGTTCACCCCGGCCGTTCCGCCGTGATCGAGGAGACCGACGCGTACGGCCTGGTGGCGACGCAGGGGCACGGCACGATCAACGACCAAGAGCTGTCCACCATCACGATGGTGCGAATCAACGAGCTCACCCGCGACGAGTACTTCGTGACCGCAGCAGTCGCGAGTCGCGGCGTGCTCATCACGAACACGAGCGACTCCGAGCCGCTCGTGCTGCTCAAGCACTTCGGTCCGGGCAACGTCGAGCTGGGTCTGTGAGCTGACCATGGGTCCGACGAAGTGGCCCGGTGACGGGCTGCGCATGCACGGGATCACCAAGGAGTTCCCGGGAACCCGTGCGCTGAGCGGTGTCGACCTGCACGTCAAGTATGGCGAGGTGGTGTCCCTCCTCGGGGAGAACGGGGCCGGCAAGTCGACCCTGATGAAGGTGCTGTCCGGGGTCTACATGGCCGACGGCGGACACATGACCCTCAACGAGGAGCCGTACCGGCCGACTGGGCCACGGGACGCCGCCGCCGCAGGTGTCGCGCTCATCCACCAAGAGCTCTCGCTCTTGCCGAACCTCAGCATCGCGGAGAACATCTTCATCGGCCGCCAGCCGACGAGGCTCGGCTTCGTGGACCGGCAGACGATGAACCGCGACGCTGCCGGGTACCTGGAGCGGGTGGGGCTTCGGCTGGACCCCAGGACGTCGGCCGGCGCGTGCTCGGTGGCGGTCCAGCAGCAGGTGGAGATCGCGAAGGCGCTCGCCCAGGACCCGCGGATCCTCGTCTTCGACGAGCCGACGGCGTCCTTGGGCGGCGACGAGGTCGAGATCCTCTACCAGATCGTCGCCGGCCTGAAGCAGGCCGGTGTAGGGATCGTCTGGATCACGCATCGCCTCGACGAGGTTGCTCACGTGGCCGACGCGGTCGTGGTCCTGCGTGATGGCGCCCGCGTCGCGGCGTGGGACCACCCCGCAGTCAGGGTCGAGCAGATGATCGAGGCGATGGTCGGACGGTCCATCGACACCATCTACCCAGACCCTCGGACACCGTCCGATGAGGTCTTGCTCTCGGTGTCCGACCTCGCCCGTACGGGGGAGTTCGAGGGCGTCACCTTCGACCTGCACCGGGGCGAGATCCTCGGCGTCGCCGGCTTGGTCGGCGCCGGGCGCAGCGAGATGGTCAGCACACTGATCGGGGCTCGGCCCGCTACAGCGGGCACGATCACCCTCCGCGGCAACCGGCACGCCATGAGGAGTCCCATCGACGGGGTTCGCGCGGGCATGGCGCTGGTCCCGGAGGACCGTAAGGGACAGGGGCTGGCGCAGCGCCTGACCGTCGCGGACAACATCGCGCTGCCGAAGCGGGCGTTCCTGCACGGGGTGGTCGACAACAGGGGGCTGCGCCAGCAGGTCCAGGGCGCCAAGGAGCGCGTCGAGCTGCGGGGTCACCTCAGTCAGCTGGCGATGACCCTCTCCGGTGGCAACCAGCAGAAGGCCGTCATCGCCAAGTGGCTGATGCTCGACCCGGAGATCATCATCTTCGACGAGCCGACCCGCGGCATCGACGTGGGGGCCAAGGCAGCGATCTACGAGATCATCCACGAACTCGCCGCCAAGGGCGTCGGAATCATCGTGGTGAGCAGCGAGCTCCCCGAGGTGCTCGGTCTGAGTAACCGCGTCCTGGTCCTCAGCCACGGCAAGCAGACGGGGATCCTCGACCGCGATAACGCCGACGAGACGTCCGTCATGACGCTCGCAGTGGCCGGGTGACCCGCATGGCCACATCACCCATCAATGCCCAATCCAACCTGTTCAAGGAGGGGGTGGTCGCCGTGGAAAACCCGACGGCAGTCGCCAAGCCAGAACCCCGGGGCGACGTCGGCCCGGGAAGCCTCGCCGAAGGGTTAGCCCGGATCAAGAGGAACCTCCCCACGAGCACGGGGCCCCTGGTCGCGCTGCTCGTCCTGGTGGTCGCCCTGACGATCCTGTCTGACACCTTCCTCACCCTGACGAACATCTTCAACATCGGGCAGCAGGTCGCGGTGCTCGCCGTCTGCGCCCTTGGCGGCACGGCAGTGATAATCCTCGGTGGGATCGATCTCTCCGTCGGCGCCGTGCTCGGCCTCTCCGGGGCGGTGGTCGGCTACCTGTACGTGCAGACCGGCGTCCCGATGGTCGTGGCGGTCCTCGCAGGCCTCGTCGTCGGCACGACGGCCGGGCTGGTGAACGGACTCATGATCACCTACGGCCGACTGCCTGCGTTCATCGCGACCCTCGCGATGATGTCGGTGGCACGCGGGCTCGCCCTCGTGCTGTTGCAGGGAAAGCCGCTGTCCGGATACCCGGACAGCTTCCGCAACCTCGCTACGTACTACCTCGGCGGCTGGATCCCGTCCTCTGTGCTGATCGGCGCTGCTCTCTTCGCCCTCGGAATGGTGTACTTCCGCTGGCGACCGAGCGGCAGGGCGCTGTACGCCGTGGGCGCCAACTACGAGGTCGCCCGGCTTTCCGGCCTGCCTGTACACAGGCTCACCATGTCGGTCTATGCCATGGCCGGCCTGCTGGCCGGCGTCGGCGGGGTCCTCACGACGGCGCGCCTCAGCTCAGCCCAGCCCACGGCCGGCACAGGCCTCGAGCTCGACGTCATCGCGGCCGTCGTCATCGGCGGCGCGAGCCTCGCGGGCGGCTACGGCTCCCTGCTCGGCACCGTGGTCGGTGTCGCCATCATCGGCGTTCTCCGCAATGGACTCAACCTGCTCAACGTCTCGTCGTTCTGGCAGTCCGTCGTCATCGGGTCGGTCATCGCGGTCGCGGTGCTCGCCGAAAACCTCCGGCGCGGTCGTGGCAAGGAATCCACGTAGCCGCACCGGACCGCATGTCCATCAAGCACCTAGAGAGGGAACTTCAATGAGGAGCACGACAAGTCTTAAGGCGCTGGCCGTCGCCGGCATCGCACTGCTCTTGGCAGCGTGCGGCAGCGGAGCGCCCGTCACGGAAGGCCAGGACGCGGAGACGTCCGCTGCCTCGGACGACATCACGATCGGGTTCTCCATCTCCACGATGCAGAATCCCTTCTTTGTGTCGATGGATGACGGAATCAAGGAGGCAGAGGAGGAGCTCGGCGTCACGGTGATCGTCTCGGACGCGGCCGACGACGCATCCAAGCAGGCGAACGACGTGCTCAACTTCATCAGCCAGGGCGTGGATGCCGTCGTGCTCAACCCAACGGACAGCGACGCCATCATCAGTTCGGTGCAGGCTCTGAACGACGCCAACATCCCGGTGATCACGGTGGACCGTCGGGCCAACGGCGGGGAGGTCGTGACCCACCTTGGTACCGACAACGTCATCGCCGGTGAGATTGCGGCCAAGACGCTGTTCGACGTTCTAGGCGGTACCGGCAAGGTCGCGATTCTCGAGGGTGTGCCAGGAGCGAGCCCGACGATCGACCGTCAGACCGGTTTCGACAACACCCTGAAGGACTACCCGGACATCGAGATCGTTGCGTCGCAGACGGCCAACTTCCAGCGCTCCGAGGGTCTGTCGGTCGGCCAGAACATCCTGCAGTCGCAGCCCGATCTGACTGCGTTCCTGGCGATGAACGACGAGATGGCTCTCGGCGCCGTTGAGGCCATCCGGTCGGCAGGTCTCGAGGACCAGGTCAAGGTCATCGGGATCGACGGTGGTGACGACGCAATCAGGGCGGTGCAGGACGGGCAGCTGGTGGCGACGATCGCCCAGCAGTCGAAGCTTATGGGCAACGAGAGCATCAAGAACGCTCTCGCGGTGATCAACGGCGAGACGTTGCCGGCCGAACAGCCGGTCGACGTCATCGTCATCGACGCGAACAACGTCAGCGAGTACTCCAAGTAGCCACGGCGAGGCCCACAGCTGGGGCGGTCGAGGCACGGAGCCCGGCCGCCCCACCTGGGGCGCCGTCGCGGTCAGCAGGGGCCCGTCCGGGCCGTCGTGCAGCACGTGACAAAGGAGAAGTGGCATGAGTCTGCAGAATGTTGACGCCTGGCGCGAGGACGTCAAGGAACGTTTCCTCGCGCTCAAGCGGGACGAGCCGGCGCGGTTGGACCGGCGGCTCAACCTTTCCTGGAGCAACTGGGGCTTCGGCCTTGAGGACCTGGAGACCGCGGCGCGGCGGCTCGAGCGCGCTTCGCTCTCCTACATCGAGCTGCACGGGAACCACTATGGGACGGATCTTGGCTACGAGGTCAAGGACACCCAGCAGATTCTGGCCGATCACGGCCTCGCCGTTAGCGGAGTCTGCGGGATGTTCTCGAACGACAACGACCTCTCCAGCAACCGGGCACTCCACCGCCAGGCGGCGATCGAGTACATCAGGCGAGAGGTCGACTTTACCGCTGCCATGGGCGGGTCCTACCTGCTGGTTGTGCCGGGCTCGGTCGGACGTCCCGTCGCCTACGACGAGGCGGAGTTCTTCCGCAGCAGCACGACGCTGCGCCTAGTCGCCGACGTGTTCACCGCGAATGGCGTCAAGGCTGCCATCGAGCCCATCAGGTCGGCCGAGGTCTCTCTCGTCCGCTCCGTTGCCGACGCGGTGGCTTACATCGCGGCCGTGGACCACCCAGGCGTCCAGCACATCAACGGCGACGTCTATCACATGCAGTCCGAGGAGGCGAACATCCCGCTGGCGATCCTGGCGGCGGGGGACCGGCTCGTGAACCTACACATGGCGGACAGCAACCGGATGGCATTGGGACGCGGGTCTCTGGACCTCGACACCATCGTCATGGCGTTGTACCTGATCGGCCACAACGTCGATGGGCGGTTCGTAACGCCGGAGCCGCTCGGTCCCGGCGGCGCCCCGTATCCCGCGATGAACTTGCGACACGACCCTGCGGTGCTCGACTCGCTCGTCCTCGACAGCATCGCGTACTTCCGCGAGCGCGAGGATGCCGTGCTCGCCTTGTAGTCTCCGGCCAAGGCCTGTTCCTGCCCGCCATCACCGGGCAGGAACACGTCCCCAGTTGGTCAGCCGACGACATGCCCGCCGCCAGCCCCGCTCGGGCGGCCTCGAGGAACTGACGCTTTCTCGGTGATCCGGCTGATCGTGTCCTTCGAGACGGACGCCCCTGTGGACGTCAGCGAAGTGCGCGGCGACCGCGCGGTCAGCCTGGTGAGTACCGTGATCGCGGCGCAAGTCTCACCGCGGAGGTCGACATGTCGAGCAAGTACGAGCCGCTTACCGCGCTGCTCCGCGCCGCCGCGTCCCGCGGTCAGAGCGCTGTCGACTTGGACTTCGATGTGATCGCATCGGCTGTTGGGGGCCTGCCGCCTTCGGCGGATCTTCGTCAGTGGTGGGCCAACAGCAGCCACTCCCAGGCCCTCGCGTGGCGAGCGGCCGGCTTCCACGTCGACCACGTCTCCCTGGACCGCAAGCGCGTCCGCTTCGCGCGGCGAGCGCGGTGGCAGCTACCACGACCGTGATCAGGTGGCCCTCAGCCCGAGCACCCGACGAGACGCACCGCTCGAACGTGCTCCCATCGGCAAAGCGATCGACGTTCGGGTTCGCCTGCAGTGGCTCGACGCCGGCGGGGTCACGCTTGACCCGTCCGGCAAGCCCGCCTTCGCAGGCCTGGAGGCTTCTCCCGGGCTCTACCGGATGACCTTCTCCGGTGGCATCACTCCCGGCCGCCCGCGGGGACTAGGGCCTGGCCGGTGACGGCCGGGTCAGGGGTGCCGGTGCCCGCGGCCAGGATGGACCGGACGTCGCTGGCTCGCCATCGCCGGAACGCGACCGCCCGGCCCAGGACGGCCAGGAACACGGTCGGCACGTGGG
>JAENWO010000072.1 GCA_016649925.1 Actinomycetales bacterium | reverse complement strand
GAACTCAGGAGTGCAGCATGGGCACGTACAAGAGCTGGAACAGCCTCAAGGCTGAGGTGGCCAAGGCGAGGGTTCTCGAGGTCGAGCTCCAGGACCTGAAGGACTTGCACGGCGTGAAGCGCTTGGGGGCCAATGTCCTCGCCGAGATCGCGGATCGGCTCGACGAGGAGCACCTCGTCTACTTCCCCGCGGAGAGGCTCCTGAACAACCCCGCTCCTCGGCAGACGGAGCTGGTCCGGCTGACGCTAGCCGACGGCCCGCTCCGCAAGGTCATCGTTGCCGTGCAGAGCACCGATGAGCCCATCGAGACCCTTCTCGCCCTCCTCGACAGCAACAACGGCTGGACCCAGGTCGAGGCGATGAAGGAACGCGAAGCCAACGTGCGCGCGGCTCTCGAGGACGCGTTGGGGGCCCTCGACGCGGACCTTGAGTGAAGAGGACCGGACGCGTCGGTCCGTGCGGGTGCAGGGCACGCGTGGCTACTCGTCCTTCGGCCGCAGCAGGCGAGCGTTCCGCTTCCTCTCGGCCTCGACTGCGTCCGTCTCGGCTGCGTCCGTCTCGGCTGCGTCCGGCTTGACCGCAGCTGCCTCGATAGCGGCTGGGCGTACCTGCGCGGCGCGCACCCGGCCGACGTCGAGCTTCTCGCTCCGGTCGAAGCGGTAGATCCCGTTCTGCTCCTGGAACACGTCGGTCAGCTGGGTGTAGCAGTACCCGAACATGAGCGGGTCGCCGAGCAGCACACCGGTCAGGCCCTCGAACCGTGTCTGGAACTCCTCCTCATCCGAGACGCGCTGCCCGTAGCCCCAGGACTCGGTCCGCTCGGTCCCGGAGACGGCCGCCGCGGCAGCCTCGGGGTTCCACCAGATCCCGCCGAACTCGCTGACGAAGTAGGGCTGGCCGTTGTAGGGCCGCGAGATTTGGTCCCCGTCGTGCTCGTTGGCGTAGGGCGCGCCCTGGGCGAGCCCGGCCATCTGCTCGGCGAAGGCTTCGGGATCCTGCTCGTAGTTGTGGCTGTCCCAGACGTCCGTCTCGGCCACCCGGTGGGAGTAGCCGCTGGCGTCCAGGACGGGCCGGGTCGGGTCGGCCAGCTTCGTGGCCAGCCACATTCCGCGCGTGACGTCGTCGAGCACGGTGATCCGGTCGTGCAGGCGCTGCCAGGTCTCGTTGAGCGGGCACCAACCGATGATCGAGGGGTGGGAGTAGTCCCGTTCGAGCACCTCGGTCCACTGTGTGATGAAGGACGCGGTGGGCTGCTGGTGGTCACGACGGGGTCCGTAGCCGGAGATGCCCCAGTCGCCGAACTCGCCCCAGACGAGGTAGCCGAGGCGGTCCGCGTGGTAAAGGAAGCGCTCCTCGAAGACCTTCTGGTGCAGCCGTGCACCGTTGAAGCCGGCCGCGAGGCTCAGCTCGATGTCCCGGACCAGCGCCTCGTCGCTGGGGGCGGTCATGAGCGAGGAGGGCCAGTAGCCTTGATCGAGCACGAGGCGCTGGAAGACGGGCTCGCCGTTGAGGTGCAGCGCGGTGCCGTCGATGCTCACCGAGCGCAGGCCCGCATAGCTTTCGACCCGGTCCACGACCGTGCCGCTAGCGTCCAGGACGGAGATCTCGACGCCGTACAGGTGGCCCTGGCCCACCGCCCACAGACGGACGCGGTCGGCCGGGACGGCCAGGTGCACGCGCGGGGCGAGGTCCATGTCCGCGCGGGTGGTGGCGGAGGCAACCTCCCCGGCGTCGTCCGTGAGCACGACGCGCAGGATGTATCCGGCGCGGTTCGCGCTGAGCGGGGCGACGACGTCGAAGCTCGAGCCTGCGACGTCTGGGGTGATCCGCGGTCGGCGCAGGTGCACAGGCGGGACCGGCTCGAGCCAGACCGTCTGCCAGATGCCGGTGGTGCGGGTGTAGTTGCAGGCCGCGTTCGCGTAGGCGATGGACTGCTTTCCTCGGGCCTGGGGCTCGTCCCGGGTGTCCCGGGCGCGCACGACGATGACGGCGCGCTGGCCGGCCTCGACGACGCCACCCAGGTCAGCAGTGAACGGAGAGAACCCGCCGCGGTGGCGGGCGACCTCGGTGCCGTTGACCCAGACGGTGGCGTCGTGGTCGACGGCGCCGAAGTGCAGTAGGGCGCGCTGGCCTGCCCACTCCGCGGGAATGGTCACCTCACGGCGGTACCAGACGGCGGTGAGGAAGTCGGGGTGCTCGACGCCGGACGCCTCGCTCTCCGGGGCGAACGGCACGAGGATCTGGGAGGCGAGCTCACGTTCGTGCACGCCGCGCTCGATGCCGGAGTCACCGTGGTCGATCTCGAACTGCCAGGTCCCGTTCAGGTTCAGCCAGTGCTCGCGGACCATCTGCGGGCGGGGGTACTCCGGGCGGGGAAGTCCGTCAGTGTGTTGAGGGTGAACGTGGTCGGTCATGTGGGCGGACCTCTCTCGCTTTCGAGCGCGCCTCGTTCGACGCATCGGTGGAACCTCTTTGCTACGTCGCAGAAGTGTGCCATGCTCCTCGCGTTCGGAGTCAACGGTCACCGTCAAGTCTCTTCCGACGCTCGACCGATGTCACCCACAACGGCGTGGAAGAAGGATGCAATGTCAGAATCCAAGTGGCCTTGGCCCCGTCAGTCCGGCGTCTCTCGGCGCACAGTACTGAAGGAGCCGGGTTGTCTGCCCTGACCGCAGCAGGCATCGGGAGCCTGAGCGCGTGCGCGCCGGTAGCGTCATCACCCAGGAGTGAGGAACCACGTGGACACCAGCGCACCGACACGAGTCGCCATCGTCGGCGCCGGAGGGTGGGGCAGGCAGCACGCCCGCGCCTTCGGCACTCGCGAAGACGCTGAGATCGTCGGGATCTTCTCTCGATCCCTGGATAAGGCTTCCGAGCGGGCCGAGACCTGGGGCACTCGGGGCTTCGACGACCTCGATCGCATGATCGAGGAGACGGCGCCCGATCTCGTCAGCGTGTGCCTTCCCAACAGCGCCCATTTCGAACCCACGATGGCTGTCATCGAGCGAGGCGTCCCCCTGTTCGTGGAGAAGCCGCTGGTCTTCGACCTGGATGAAGCAGATGCCCTGCTCACCGCGGCATCCGAGCGCGGACTGTTCTTCGCGATCAACTTCAACCACCGATTCGCGTATCCGGTTGAGCGGGCGCGCAGGGACATCGCCTCGGGCGCACTCGGCGCGCTCAACGCCGCGACCTGGCGATTTGGCGGGGAAGGTGACACCCAGCACCATCCCCACGCGAACCTCATCGAGACCCAGTGCCACGGCATCGACATGCTCGAACACCTTCTCGGCCCGATTTCGGCGGTCTCCGCCGAGATGACCGATGGCTTCGCGCCCGGTTACAGCACGCTGGCCGTCGCCCTGAGGTTCGCTAACGGCGCCGTGGGGACGCTGCTCGGCACCTACGACTCCTCCTACGCCTATCCCGGTACGCACCGGTTGGAGATCAATGGCTCGGCGGGGCGCCTGGTCATCGAGGACACGGTCAAGCGGTACGAGCTCTCCCAGGCCGGTGATGCGACACGTCGGGTGTGGGAGGCCGGGTACTTCGACGATCGCTCTCGTTCGTTCCAGGCCACGTTCGACGCTCACCTCGACGCGCTGCTGCCCGCGCTGCGCGCGGGTCAGGCTCCACCCGTTCCGGCTACGGCGGGCCGCCGTGCTCTGGAAGTCGCCTGGGCGATCATCGAGTCCTATGAACAGGGGCGGCGGGTCGAAGTTTGTGCACCTACGGTGCAGGCCGCGACATCATTGACGAGCGGTTGACTCCCGCACCTTGAGCTCGTACTCGACGAGTACGTGCGTGGCGGTGCGGGCCGGGCGGCCGGTGATCTGCTCGTGCACGAGCCGTACTGCAGTGCGGGCGATCTCCTCCACGGCCGGGGAGATCGAGGTCAATGACGGGCTGGCGAAGCGCGCTTCCTCCACGTCGTCGAATCCCACCACCGCGACGTCCTCGGGGACGCGTAAGCCGGCGCTTCGCAGGGCGCGCAGTGCCCCCAACGCGAGGGAGTCGTTCATCGCGAAGATGCCGTCGGGCAGCTCGATGTCAGAGGCTACGAACCGCTCTATGGCGTCCTGGCCCCGTTGGCGACCCCACTCGGTGTCCAGGAGCAACTCGGGCAAGACGGGGAGCCCGGCCGCCTCGAGGGTTTCTCGGTAACCCTGCTCGCGCAGTTTGCTCGTCGTCGTCGGCCCGTTCTCCGTGCCCAACAGCATCACCCGTCGGCAGCCCACCGAGATGAGGTGCTCGACCGCCGTTCGCGCAGCCTCCCGATTCGGGATGCCAACGTGGTCAACCGGGCCCTCGAACACGAGGTCCCCGACCAGGACGAGCGGATAGCCCGGTCGACGGAGGTGCTCGTCCGCCTGTTGCAGGGTGAGGGCGCTCATGATCGCGCCGTCGGTGAGCTGGCTGCGCCCGCCCGCGAGCACCCCGAGCTCGCGATCGTGACTCGCACCGGAAACCTCGATAAGAACGGTGTAGCCGAGGGTCTCTGCCTCGTGGATGACAGCGCCGGCGAGATCGGCGAAGTAGCGTGCCTCGAAGTTCGGGATGACCAGGGCGAGCATGCCCGTACGGCCCGCTCGCAGGCTACGCGCCGCGGCGTTAGGTACATACCCGAGCGTCTCCATCGCCTGCTGTACACGTTCGCGGGTCTCCGGGCGGACAAACTGATAATCGTTGACCACGTTCGAGACTGTGCGCTGGGAAACGCCAGCCAGCTGCGCCACATCCCGCATGCTCACCGCCATCGCGATGCCTCCCCGGTACCGATGGCGAAGCCGGTTGTCACAATTGCTCCCAGGTGAATGGTGTGCGGCGGGCGGAAGTGGTCCAGTCTCCCCGTGGTTCCGATAGCCGGCGCGAGACCTGCGCTGCGGTCACCGGGTCAAGATTGCATCTTAGGTGCATCCCGGAGGGACACGGCGCACCCTTGACGTGGTGGTCTCGGTGCGGAGGATGACCGGTCGGGATCACGAGGTCTCCTGGTCGTGCCCGGGCGCGTCACCGCTCGGCTGGTGCGCCGCCGGGTCGGTGGTGTTTCGTTCCACGGCGTGTGGGCGTCAGGATAGGGACATGACTCTTCCCACTTTCGATCATCTTCCTCGAGTGCTGGTCGTCGAGGACGAAGAACCCTTGGCACGTGTGGTGGCGAGCTATCTCGAACGGGACGGTTTCGAGGTCCAGATCGCTGGCGACGGGGTGGAGGCCATCGCCCGGGCGCGTGACTCTGCGCCCGGTGTCATCATCTTGGACGTCGGTCTCCCTGGCATCGACGGCGTGGAGGTCTGCCGTGCAGTGCGAACGTTCTCCGACTGCTACATCATCATGCTCACTGCCCGTGCGGAAGAGGTCGACAAGCTGGTGGGGCTGTCGGTGGGGGCGGATGACTACCTCACCAAGCCGTTCAGCCCGCGCGAACTCGTTGCGCGGGTGCGCGCGATGCTGCGGCGACCCCGGCAGAGTGCGACGGCGGGTGGGGACGAACACGCGGTAGCCACCTTCGGGCCGTTGACGATCGATATCGAGGGACGCGAGGCCCATCTGGACGGAGGGCTCGTAGACCTGACGCGTACGGAATTCGATGTCCTCGCCGCCCTGGCTGCGCGGCCCCGCATGGTCTTCTCCCGTCACCAGCTGATCGAGGCGGTCTGGGGAGCCGGCTGGGTGGGGAATGAGCACCTGGTCGACGTCCACATCGGGCATGTGCGACGCAAGCTCGGAGACGACCCGGTGGCACCGATCTTCATCCGGACGTTCCGCGGGATCGGGTACCGCATGGGACCGGGCGAGTGAACCGCCGCCCCAGGGGTCGATGGGGACTGGCGGCCCGTCTCCTCGCTGCCATCGTTGCCGTCGTGCTGGTCGCCGCCGGGACGGCATGGGTCGTCGCCTCGGCGATCGGTCCCGTGATCTTCCAAGACCACCTGAGCCTTGGTGCCACGGCAGATCCCGCTGTCGTGCTACATGCCGAGGAGGCGTTCGCTGCGGCCTCCGGCGTGTCTCTGGCGTTCGCCCTGCTCGCCGCTCTGTCCACGTCCGTGCTGGTGAGTGTCTTCCTGACCCGGCGGATCGGGCGCCCCCTGGCCAAGATGCGCCAGGCGGCGGGCCAGGTGGCTGGCGGCGACTACGCCGCCCGGGTGCCCCAGGTCGGCATGGGATCAGAGTTCGACGACCTCGCCGGAGCCTTCAACTCCATGGCCGCGGACCTGGAGCGCATCGAGTCAACGCGCACGCGCATGCTCGGTGACCTCGCTCATGAGATGCGGACGCCGGTGACCACCCTGGATGCCTACCTGGAGGGGATCCAGGACGGCGTCGCCCACGCGGACGAGTCCACGGTGGCGATGCTGCGCCAGCAGGTCGCGCGCCTGGCGCGCCTGGGGGAGGACATCGGCCTGGTCACGACCGCGGAGGAGGGACGCCTGACCATGCGCAAGGTGCCGGTCTCCTTAGGGCGGATCGTCACCACGGCGCTGGCCCAGGCCTCGGCCCGATATGCCACCAAAGGAGTCCAGCTCGACGTGCGGGTCTCGGACGTCGTCGGGCGGACGGTGCTCGACGCGGACGTCGACCGCCTGGGCCAGGTCCTGACCAACCTGCTCGACAACGCGCTTCGTCACACACCCCCCGGCGGTGCTGTGTGGCTGAGCGCGGACCGTGCCGGTGGGCGGGTCGTGATCGCGGTGGCGGACGACGGCGAGGGCATCGCCGCTGAGCATCTGCCGCGCCTCTTCGAGCGCTTCTACCGCGCGGATACCGCTCGGGACCGTGCGCACGGCGGCTCCGGTGTCGGCCTGGCGATCGTCCGCTCCATCACCAAGGCACATGATGGCACCGTGACCGCCCACAGCGCCGGCCCCGGCCACGGCGCGGTGTTCACCGTCGAGCTGCCCGTCTCCAAGGAGCCGAGGCCGGATCGCCGACCCTGACCAGCTGACCTTGCCTCGACGAGGAGTTCGCGACGGGTGTGGCCAGCTGCGAGAGGCCGGCCCCTGACCTCGATGCGCACCTCGATGCGCTCCGGGTCGCCCTGCGCTGCGGATCACGGTCGCCGAAGAGCTCGGTCGGAACGGGGTGCTTGAGGCCTCGGGTGTCGGGCGGGCCGTCCTGGCCGCCTCGCCTCTGCCGGCAGTGGTGCAGCAGGCTCCGCTCGAGAGGTCCTCAGCGGCCGTCGAAGGGGGAGGCGCCCGGGGTCGGTGTGGTCGTGATCCGGGCCGGGAGCGTGGTGGCGGTCGCGTCGTGCGAGTGAGTTTCGTCGGCGGCGCCCTCGTGGCGCTCGGAGTCCTCGTGCCCGTGTTCATGGCCGTTGCCGCCGCGCATCATGAACATCATCCCGATCATCATCACCGGGAATGCCAGCAAGGCGGCCAGGGGCAGCGCCTCACCGAAGGAACGTCCCGCGGCGAGCAGGACGACCAGCACCACTGCGCCGATCCCGAGCATCCCGAGCAGGTGGCTGCGCCCGCCATGGTTGTGACTTTGCATGTTCATCGTCCTCACCTAGATCTTTCTGTGGGTAGCTGCGGGGGTCCTCGTGGCGGTCGGCGCGCGGGAAGATCGTGGAGACGGCCCAGATACCCAGGCCGAGGTAGAGCGCATACACGGCGGCCAGCGCCAACCACATGCCCGGCGTCATCGCTACCCCCGTCGTCTTGGCGACCGCTGATCCCTTGAGTGTGTGGGTGGTGACCGGGTAGCAGGGTGCAGATGTGACGAAGAAACGTTGAAGAGCTCCGTCAGCGCCCCGGCCGTGAAGTCAGACGGCCGACGGTGCCGAACGGGCGTCCTGTGCCGAGGCGCCCACCGGTGGGTCCTGCGGGAGGAGGGGCCGGGTGCGGGCGATGAGGATCGCCCCGGCGACGACCGAGAGGATCGACCACAGCTGCGGCTGCGTGAGCCCGAACAGGGCAGGGTCGTTGATCCGCACAGTCTCCACGAGGAACCGAGCGATCCCGCTGAGGCTCAGGTATGCACCGAAGACGGCGGATGGTATCCAGTGCTTGGCCAGCGCCCACAGGATCGCGGCGATCACCACGGCGGCGAGGGCCTCGTAGAGCGGCGTGGGGTGAACCGGGACATCGGTGGCGACCACGCCGTCGGGAAATGTCATCGCCCAGGGAAGTGACGACGGCTTGCCATAGGTTCCGTCACCGGACAGGAAGCAGCCAAGGCGGCCGATGCCGTAGGCGAGCGTCAATGGAACCGCAATGGCGCCGGCGACGACTCCGAGTGGCAGTCGGTGGCGTCGGATGACGACCAGTGCGGCGATGACGCCCCCGAGCAGGCCGCCGTACCAGGTGAATCCCATCCCACCGAGGTCGTGGAGGGTGAGGTTGACGCCCTGCTCGAGCAGGTAGTAGATCTTCGCCCCGACGAAGCCCCACACGACCGCCCAGAGGACCAACGAGTGGGCCGAGTCCTTCTTCAGGCCCAGGCGCTCGAAGGCCCGGCCGAGAAGGTAGGCACCCACCAGGGCCGCGAGGGCCTTGCTCACCCCATAGGTCTGGACGTCCAGACCGAAAATCGAGAACAGCACAGGTCTCACAACATCCCCATCCATCATCGGCTGCGACGGCGGTCTCGTGCCCGCTCGGTTCCGCAACCACAGTGAACAGTTGCCGACGTCGACGAAGAGGGACGGCACGAACGGTCAACGTTTGGCGAAGACGGGCACGGGAAAATCCTTACCAAGGGAAAGCCCACACCCCTGTCTGTCATGTTCATCGAGTCTTCATGGCCCGCCCCTCGCATCTTCAGCGCTGCCGCGCTAGCGTGGGTATACCCCCCGGGCGTATGGCCCTGGGCCAGCTGAAGGGTTCGGTCATGACCACCACCACGTTCGCCGTCGAGGGACTGACCTGCGGGTCGTGCCTCGCCGCGGTCCTCGAGCAGCTGCGCGCCCTCGGTGGGGTGACCGGGGCGGCCTTCGACCTCGTCGTCGGCGGCCGTTCGCCCGTGGTCGTCACCAGCGGTGCGGTGATCAGCGCGGAGCAGGTGAACGGCGCCGTCGAGAGGGCCGGGTTCGTCCTGGCCGCTCCGGACCGGCAGGCACTGAGCAGTCCGCACGACGCGCCAGCGCACCTGCTGGCCGCGCAGCTCACCCGGCTCGGCAACGACGAAATTCCTTCTGGAGGTGTGCGGCGATGACTGGTTCCGAGATCGTCATCATCGTCGGGGCCGTTCTCCTGACCGGCTTCATGGTGTGGTTCTTCTTCGGACCGAAGAAGGCCCGCCAGGCCGAGATGGACGACGGCGTGCAGGTGGTCACGGTCAAGGTCCAGGGCGGGTACAGCCCGGACGTGATCCAGGTCACGCGGGGCGTGCCGGTGCGGCTGCTGTTCGACCGGCAGGAGACAGGTGACTGCTCCTCGCGCGTGGTCTTCCCGGACTTCAAGGTCAACCAGCTCCTCCCGGCGTACGAAACCACGGCCGTGGAGCTCCTCCCCGAGGCGGTGGGCGACTTCGAGTTCGCCTGCGGGATGAACATGATCCGCGGGCGCCTGCAGGTACTGGACGGCGAGGCGCCCGCGCCGCGAGCCGGCACGGCGGAAGCCGTCGTCGGGGCCGAGCACGTCGGGGCCGAGCACGTTGGGTCCGAGCACGTTGGGTCCGAGCACGTTGGGTCCGAGCACGTCGGGGCCGAGCACGGACGTTCTGGAG
>JAENWO010000381.1 GCA_016649925.1 Actinomycetales bacterium | reverse complement strand
GGCAGGGCGGCCGCCGCGATCCTGCTCGAGCGCACTGCTCGGTCCGCCGTCCGGCACGGCTCCCTAGAGCAGCCGCTGGGCGGCACGGCTCCCTAGAGCAGCCGCTGGGCGGCGTCCGCCGCCGACTCCTGCGCGCTCCCGCGCAGCAGCTGCTCGGTATACCCGGACGGGTAGTCCTCGGCCGCAAGGTCCTCCTCGGGTGAGGGTCCCGCACCCTCGTCCGCTCCGCCGTCGGGCACCCTCGCCAACCGCACGAGGGGCTCGCCCTCCGCACCGAGCGCGAGGGGCAGGAAGCCGGCCCCGCGGAGCGCGGCCAGGACATCCTCGGCGGACGCAGACGCGGACGCGGTCGCCACGAGCACCGTCGGCGCCACGCGCCGCAGCCCGAGCTTGCGCAGCCCCCGGGTCGCCTCGACCTCCGCGATCAGCGCCTCGTCGTCGCAGAGCACGACGGCGGCCCCCGCCTGCACGCGCAGGTGCCCGTACTTCCGGCCCACGTCGCGCAGCAGGTACTCCAGCGCCTGCGGGAGGTCCCTCTCGGAGAGTGCGCGCAGGTCCTCGAGCAGGTCGCCGACGTCGTGACCGGCGTCCAGAGCGCCACGCACGCTCCGGGCCGACACGCGCCAGGTGCTCGCGACCCCGTGACCCTCGCGCACGGCCAAGGCGTCGAGCAGGTCCACCATGCCCGCGGCGGGGCTGCCGGGGACGACGATCGTGAGGTCGGAGCCGAACAGCACGCTCGCCTGCACGGCCGGGACCATCCCCCGCAGCGTCTCGACCAGGGCCGGGCGGTCCTCGTCGAACAACGCCCGCCCGGCATCGGTGAGCCGTCCGTGCGCCACGACGCCCAGCCTCTCGGCCTCCGCCCAGACGGCGTCGGCCTCCGCCGGCTCGCGATGACCCATCGCGCTGGTCCAGGCGAGCAGCGCGAACACGTCGTCCGGGGAGACCACGCCCACGCCGTCGTCGAGGTCGGTGAGCACTCCCGCGACGAGCACGGGCGTCGGCGTCCGGTTCGCGTACCCCAGCGGTGCCAGCGCGGGACGCGAGCGACCCTCCTCGTCCCGGTCGAGGCTGGGCGCGTACTCCAGCGCGAACCAGCGCTGAAGGAGGTCCGCGGCCCGCTCGGCGGGCTCCCGTCGCCGCCACGCCTCGAACTGCGGAGCACCCCCGAGGCGTTCGTCGTCGTTCACGTCGAGCAGCCTCAGCCGATATCCGAGCTCGACGGTGACGCGGACGTCCGTCGCGTAGACGCCGGCCTCCTTGGCGACCCGGGTCAGCTCGCGCACGCCGACTCCCCCGCTCTTGAGCAGGGCCAAGGGTCGGCGGGAGATCGCCTCGAGGGTCGCCATCGCGGCGGCAAGGTACTGCGTGACGGCCGCCGACGCGGACGACTCGACCTGCTCGAGGGCGACCGGGGCCGTGGGCAGCGCCGGGGGCTGCGCGGAGAAGGGCGCCCGGAACGTCGGTGGCATGAGGGCGAGCATCACCTCCGCCGGGATCTCGGCGTCGACCGTGTAGGGCGAGTACCCGTAGACCGCGCTCGTCATCGGGCTGAACGCCAGCCCGTGCTCGAGGAGCCACACCGTCGCCTCGCGCTCCGCCGCGTACCTTTGCCGGTCGAAGGCGTACGGGTCCTCGTCATCCTCCCCGCCGAACGCACCCCACATCGCCGGCGACCGTTCGATCCGAGCCGCTGTCGCCGTCGCCCGGTCCGACAGCCACCCGATGACTGCCTCGGGCGCCTCGCCGATCAACCGCCGCACCCGGGCCGGGTCGGCGAGCAACTGCTCGACGACCGCCACCACGTCCGCCTTGCGGCTAGGGATCTCGACCCCCCACGCCCGGATCGACTTCTGCAGCACCTTCGCGCCGATGTCCGTCACGATCACGCCGGCCGGCCGGCCGAGCCAGAGCGGAGACGTGATCACCTGGAGAAGGCCGGGATTCACGCGCAGGTGGTCCGCGCCCGGCCACAGCAGGGCGATCCGGGTGAGTGCCGTCAGCCAGCTCTCGACCACCGCCCGGTGCGTCGCGGCGTCGTTCCCGCTCGGCTCGAGGAGCTCGACCGCCCGCTCGAGCCTCGCACCGGCGCCCATCGCGACCAGGGCCTCGAGCACCTCCCGCGAAGGCGTCGGCAGGTTGACGAGCGCGCCCATCGCCGAGTACGGGTGGACGAGCCGGTCGGCGAGATCGTCGAGGTCGGCGACGGGTGTGCCCCGCAGCACGTCGGGCCGGAAGTTCAACAGGTGCTCGAGCTCGTCACTCCCGAGACCGGCGAGCCACGCCTTCAGGTCTTCGATGGGGTCCATGGGTACATCCTGCACCGCGCCGGCGCCCTCACTCGCGCCGAGTCAGCCCTCGGGCGGTGACTCAGAGCTCCACGGGCCGCTAACTCACCGCTCGACCGCTGACTCGCGTTTTCGGGCCGATTCGATCCCACTCGCGCCAGGCAGCTCGTGCAGGTGTGGTTGAGGGCGCGCCGCGCTCCCCACCGGGACCGGACCGACGTCGCACTCGATCGCGACTTGCCCGAGGCGCCGCGTGCGCAGGTTGGATCAGATCCGTTGATTTGCGGCCACTCCTCTTCGACAGGCTCCACCGCTGGAGTCACCGCAACCTGCTGTGCACGGTGCGGGAGTCCTCGTCCGCTGCAGTGCCCGGCCTGGGTCAGCCGAGCAGGTCGGCCACGAGCTGGTCGACCACCTCTTCCTCCTCGATGGCGAGTCCGTGCCTACGCATGGACTCGGCAAGGTCGGGATCCCAGGGCGAGGAGGACTCAGGGCCGCGAAGCGCGAGCATCCGGCGGGGGTACTCCTCCGCGCCCGCGCCGACCTCCTCGTGAGCCCTGACGGCCGCCACGTAGTCAGCAGCGCCGAAGCGCCACGGCTCCCACGGGTGACGCGTGGCCAACGTCGCGGCGATGCGCAGGCCCGCCCAGTCGAAGTCGCCGTGATAGCGGAGCCCGGCACCTTCACCGGTCAGCACCCGCAACAGCTCGAGCACGGCTGCCCCGGGCTGTCCGGACGTGCACACCAGGACGGGGCGCGGCTGGCCGGACGACGGCCTCGCTCGGTTCGCCGCCCGGCGCCTGAGGGCCTCGCTCGCCACGACCTCGACCACGCTCGGGTTCTCGCACACATGAACGACCTCCCCGGGCGGCAGTGCCGCCACGCCACCGGAGCGCACCTGGTCGAGCGTGAGGACCACCGGGATCCCGGCAGCGCGCCACGCCCCGAGTGCTGTCGCCGTGGCGTCCGCCACCACGACCAGGACCGGCTCGCTCACCGAGGGCGATGGCCCACCCTTCCCGGGCACCCCGGTCCCGGGCACCCCGGTCCCGGGCACCCCGGTCCCGGGCACCCCGGTCCCGGG
>JAENWO010000507.1 GCA_016649925.1 Actinomycetales bacterium | reverse complement strand
GGTGGGGACGGACCGCTTCGAGATCCTCGGGGACAAGGGCAAGATCGTCGTCGAGGGCAGCAAGACCGCCTACGTGACCCGGCTCGTCAAGGACGAGCAGGAGCTCAGCAAGGACATGGACATGAGCGACGTCATGCGGCTCTTCACGGGTGGGGGCAACATGGACGACCTCTACTCCACCGAGACGGTCGAGTTCGAGTCCGCCTGGGGTGGGCAGCACTCCGGCGTCCTGGAGAACTTCGCCGCGAACATCCTGGACGGCACCCCGCTCCTGGCGCCCGGATCGGACGGCATCAACGGCGTCCGCCTCGCGAACGCGATCCACCTGTCCAGCTGGCTCGGCAAGGAGGTCCCGCTGGACTTCGATGAGGACGTCTACATGGCGGAACTGAACAAGCGCATCAAGGACGAGGGCAAGTTCCCCGAGCGCAGCTGATGCTCGCCTGCCCCCGACGCCCGTCCGGCCGGCAGGGCTGGGCGGGCATGCCCGACGGCGTCGTGATGCCCGACGGCGTCGTGATGCCCGACGGCGTCAGTCCAGGTCGTAGGCCAGGACGAGTGAGTAGCCGTCGTCGCGACGTGCGCCTCCTCAGGAGGGGTCGCACCTCCCGCCTCCGACCAAGGCGTTCAGACCCCTCCCGACACGTTCGATTCCCGCCACCCCCGCATGGCTTGCGCAAGCGCCGGCCAGGCTCGCGAGCGATGAGCTCCTGCGACCCGCCGTCTGCGTCGTGCAGTCTGCTGATGAGATGCGCGCTGGCGGCGAACGCACCGGCGGGAGGTCGGAGGAGTGTCCGCCGCCTGCACCGACAGCCGCCTCAGTCCCCGAACCACTCCGTGACGCGATCGGCGATCGCCTTCTCGAACTGGTCGTCGTCGTGCCGGGCGCGCAGCCACTGGGCGAAGTCGCCGCCGGCGGCCAGGTGGAGCTCGCGCCGGCACGCGGCAGTGTCGGTGACCGCGCGGTAGAGCATCTCCTCGGCCTCGGCGGGTGTGCGGTAGATGAATGGGTACCCGACGGGCAGGATCGCGCGCACCCAGGCGCGGTCCGGGAACACGCCGACCGCACCGGCGACGAGCGCCTCGATGTACTCCAGGCCGTAGGACTCCTCGTTCGCCGTCGCGAGGAATGCCGTTGTCCGCGCGAGCGCTTCCCAGTAGTCCTCCCGGCTCGCGGTGAGCGGGCCTACCCACGTCCAGTCGCGCCGCGAGAGGCGCATGGCTTGCTCGGAGATGAGGTGCGACTCGTGCAGCCGTGCCTCCACCTTGATCGGCGTGCGCTTGACCACCCGCTCGACGACATCGAGGAACAGCTGCGGCTGCTTGCGCTCGGACAGGTAGATCGCCGGGTAGAGCACGACGGGCACGGGCTGTTCGTGGCGGGGCCGCAGGTGCTCGAGGCGGATGCCGAGGTTCACCCACGCGATCTGGGCCTTCTCCGCGAGAGCCGGGATCGTCGAGCTCGAGACGATCTCGCGCACCTCGCTGGCCGTGCGCTCGGAGTTCGCGAAGGTCGGGAACAGGGCACAGGACAGCGCGAGAGCGGCCCGCTGCACCGGGTGGGTGTACTGCGAGGTGTTCCACCACACGAAGTTCATGAGCTTCGGCTCGTCGCAGTTGGCCTTGAGCGTCCGCCAGATGCTCAGCGAGTCGATGACGTCCATGGCGATGACCACAGTGTCCGCGCCGTCGACGAACTCCAGCGGGATCATGTCGAAGCCCTCGCAGTGCCGTGGGCCGGGCCCGATGAGCAGCGCGCCGGGGAACACCCGCAGAAGTCGGCGCACCAGCGTGGCGCCGGCATCGTGACCGGCGACGTGTCCGTCGGCGTCGACCTGCGCCGCTCCGTACCAGATCGCGACCTTCATCGTTCGTCCCCCACTCCCGATTGCGCCAACTCCGACGCCCGGTGCAGGACGTCGGGCTTGGCGGCTTCCATGCCGTCGTCTGCGAGCGATGTGCGGATCCGCATGCCGTAGAACGACCGGTGCGCGAAGAACGCCGATACCAGGAAGAACACGACGGCGAGGATGACGACCAGGGTGTGATTACCCTGATCGGTGAGGCTGACCGCCAGCTCGACGGCGAGCAGGCCGAACAGCGTCGTGAACTTGATCACCGGGTTGAGCGCGACCGACGAGGTGTCCTTGTACGGGTCGCCGACGGTGTCACCCACGATCGTCGCGTCGTGCAGCGCGGTGCTCTT
>JAENWO010000390.1 GCA_016649925.1 Actinomycetales bacterium | reverse complement strand
GGAGCCACCATGACCGCGACGCCGACCCCGACCCCGACCCCGACCCCGACCCACCCAACGAGTAGCACGACCGTTCGTCGCAAGAAAGCCACCGCCCGTCTGCTGGCCCTGCGTGCCGCGTTCGCCGTGCTCGACCGCACCGCCCCGGAGGTCGGAGCCCGCTGGGCCCTGCGCATCTGGTGCACCCTGCCCGCGACCGCCGGGCGGCGCCGCGACGAGCGACCTCGCGCGGGGACGCGCGCGGACGTCCTCCTGCCCGACGGGGGCCGCCTGGCCGTCGAGACGTGGGGCGACGACGACGACGCGCCCGTCTACCTCGCGCACGGCTGGGGTGGGTGGCGCGGTCAGCTCGGCGCCTTCGTCGACCCGCTCGTCGCCGCCGGACGTCGCGTGGTCGCGTTCGACGCGCCCAGCCACGGCGACTCCTCCCCCGGCGGCCTCGGACCGGGCCGGAGCACCGCCGTCGAGCTAGCCGACGCCCTCGCCGCCGTCGCGGCAGTGCACGGGAACCCGGACGCCGTGATCGCGCACTCCCTCGGCTGCGCCGCCATCGCGCTCGCGCTCCACGACGGTCTGCCCGCCAGGCGGCTCGCCCTCATCGCACCGAGCGCCGACCCGATCGGGATGACCGAGAACCTGGCCGCGATGCTCGGCTACGGCGAGCGGACGAAGCGCCGGTTCCTCGACCGCCTCGAACACCTGGCCGGCCGCCCGCTGTCCGACTTCGGCCTCACCACGCTGAGCGGCACCGCACCGCCGACGCTGATCGTGCACGACCGCGACGACAAGGAGGTCCCCTACACCGACGGGGCCGGACTCGCCGAGGCCTGGCCCACCGCCGAGCTCGTCACCACCGAGGGCCTTGGCCACCAGCGGATCCTGCGCGACCCCGCCGTCGTCGAGCGCCTCACGCGCTTCCTGACCGTGTAACCACGCCGCCCGGGGGTCGGGCCGCGCGGCGTCACCAACCCAGACGTCATCCGCCCGGTGGAGCCGGCGGTCCGCCCCCGGTGGGACGCAGCCACCGTCGGGCTCCTCCTACGCTAACCCCATGACGGAGTCCGGCGGCGTGCTCAGCCGGTGGTGGGCGCATCGCTCCACCCCGCGCATCATGGACGCCGCGTTCGCCGTCGGGCTCTTCGGGGTCGTGGGTCTGCCCTCGGTCGCCGTCACACTGTCCCAGGGCGCGGGGACGATCCCCACGACCGTCGGCGTCCTGGCCGGACTCACGATGCCGGTCGCGCTCGCGTGGCGGCGCACGAACCCGGTGGCCTCGTCCGTGACGGTGTACGCCGCCGCGCTCGCGCACGTCCTCGCCGGGCAGCAGCTCGTGTTCGCGGACAACCTCATTTTCGTCGCCCTGTTCTCGGTGACGGTCTACGGCCCGCTCTGGGCCAGGCGCACGGCGCTCGGCTCGGCGATCTTCGGGTGCTTCCTGCAGGCCGCGATGCTCACCTACAGGTCCGATCCCGCCGGCCTGAACTCCCTCGTCGCGGGCGGGACGATCTTCACGCTGCTCAGCGCCCTCGTGCTCACCACGTGGGCGATCGCGCTGGTCCGCCGCTCCCGGGTGGAGCTCGTGGAGCGCCTCGCCGAGCGCGCCGCCCGCCTCGAGGTCGAGCGCGACCAGCAGGCCCAGATCGCCACCGCCGCCGAGCGCACCCGCATCGCCCGCGAGATGCACGACATCGTGGCCCACTCCCTCTCCGTGGTCATCGCGCAGGCCGACGGCGGTCGGTACGCCGCCGCGGCCGACCCCACCGCCGCGACGCACGCCCTGACGACGATCTCCGAGACCGGGCGCGCGGCGCTGGCCGACATGCGCCGCATCCTCGGGGTGCTGCGCAGCGACGACTCCGACGACGGCGACCTCGCCCCCCAACCGGCCGACGCCGACCTCGAGGAGCTCGTCGCCCACGTGCGCGACGCCGGCCTCAAGGTCGCGCTCGTGCGGATGGGCACCGCCCGCGCCCTCCCGCCGGGCGCCGGCCTCACCGTGTACCGGATCGCCCAGGAAGCGCTGACCAACATCCTCAGGCACGCCGGTCCCGCCGCCCAGGCCACCGTCCTCGTGCAGTGGACCCCCACGCACCTCGTGCTTCAGATCGACGACGACGGCCGTGGCGCCGCCGCCACCTCCGACGGCACCGGCCACGGCCTCCTCGGCATGCGCGAGCGTGCCACCATGCTCGGTGGCACCTTGACCGCCGGTCCCCGCGCCGGTGGTGGCTACCGCATCCGCGCGGAGATCCCCCTGCCCGGCGCGAGCGCGACCTTCTCCTTCCCGCCCCGACCCGAGGACACCCCCGCATGAGTACCTTCCCGCCGATGCCCGACGGCGCCGGATCCGACCAGCCCGACGTCCCGATCCGCGTGGGGCTCGTCGACGACCAGCAGCTCGTGCGCGCGGGTATCGCCCTCGTCATCAACTCCCAGCCCGACATGCAGGTGGCCATCGAGGCCGGTGACGGCGCCCAGGCCGTCCGGCTCCTCACCTCCCACGAGGTCGACGTGGTCCTGATGGACGTCCGGATGCCCACGATGGACGGCCTCGCCGCGACCGCGCTCCTCACCGACCCCACCACACCACGGATCGGCACCCCCCCGAAGGTGGTCATCCTGACGACGTTCGACCTCGACGAGTACGTGCTCCGCGCGATCAAGGCGGGCGCCAGCGGGTTCCTCCTCAAGGACACCCCACCGGAGGAGATGCTCGCCGCGGTCCGCACCGTGCACCGCGGTGACGCCGTCATCGCCCCCTCGAGCACCAAGCGCCTCATCGAGCACCTCGCCGCCGTCCTCCCCGACGAGCAGAAGACGTCCGCCGCCATCCTGGACGCCCTCACCGACCGCGAGCGCGAGGTGCTCGTGCTGATGGCGCGCGGACGCACGAACTCCGAGATCGCCCGCGACCTGTTCGTGGCCGAGGCCACCGTGAAGACCCACGTCGGCCGGGTGCTCTCCAAGCTCACCGTCCGGGACCGCGTGCAGGCCGTCGTCGTGGCCTACGAGACGGGACTGGTCAGCCCCGGCGGATGACGCCGTCGGGCAGACGGATGACGCCGTCGGGCAGACGGATCGTCAGGCACGCAGAGCTGCCGACGCGGTCGCTCGCCCCCGACGCCGTCGGGCGGCTATCCCGTCGCGCGCCACGAAGAGGTCGTCCAGGAGCGCCAGAACACCCCCGTCATAGCCCTCCGGGCAGCACGTTCGTGTCCCACGT
>JAENWO010000014.1 GCA_016649925.1 Actinomycetales bacterium | reverse complement strand
GTTCATCTTCACGACACCGTTGTCCACCGCGATCGCGATCTCCTCGGCGGAGGAGCCGGAGCCGCCGTGGAACACGAGGTCGAACGGGCGGTCCTTGCCGATAGCCTTGCCGACGGCGTCCTGAATCTCGCCGAGGATCTCTGGGCGCAGCTTGACCGCACCGGGCTTGTACACGCCGTGCACGTTGCCGAACGTGAGTGCCGTCAGGTAGCGGCCCTTCTCACCGGTGCCGAGCGCGCGGACCGTGGCCAGGCCGTCCTCCGACGTCGTGTACAGCTTGTCGTTGATCACGTTCGCGACGCCGTCCTCCTCGCCACCGACGACGCCCACCTCGATCTCGAGGATGGTGTGGGCGGCCCGAGACAGCTCGAGAAGCTCCTCGGCGATCAGCAGGTTCTCCTCGAGCGGAACGGCGGAGCCGTCCCACATGTGCGACTGGAAGGACGGCAGGCCGCCGTTCTTGACCTGCTCCGCCTCGAGGACGAGCAGCGGACGGACCCAGCTGTCCAGGTTCTCCTTGGCGCAGTGGTCGGTGTGCAGCGCGACCGTGACGGGGTAGTTCTTCGCGACCTCGGCCGCGTAGGCGGTGAGGGCGAGCGACCCGGCGATGCGGTCCTTGATCGTGGAGCCGGAGGCGTACTCGGCGCCGCCTACGGAGACCTGGATGATGCCGTCGCTCTCCGCGTCCGCGAAGCCCTGCAGGGCGGCGGTGAGGGTCTGGGAGGACGTGACGTTGACGGCGGGGTAGGCGAACTTGCCGGCCTTCGCTCGGTCGATCATGTCCGCGTAAACCTCGGGCGTAGCGATACCCATGGATGCCTCTCCTGTCCTGGTGGTGACGTGTGGGGCCAAGTATCCCACGGATCCTGCGGGCCGAGTTGGCCTATCGACCCGGGGGTCCGGCGGCCGGGCGGGCATGCTGGACCACCCAGGAGTGCATGGCGATCGCTGCGGCGGCGCCCGCGTTGATCGAGCGCGTGGAGCCGAACTGCGTGATGTGCAGAACGATCTCGCTGGCCTCCTGTGCCTCGGGGGTCAGACCTTGGGACTCCTCGCCGAAGAGCAGTACGCACTCCCGCGGGAGCGACCGGCCCTCGATCGGGACCGAGCCGTCGATGTTGTCGACCCCGATGATCGGCAGCCCGGTCGCCGCCGCCCACGTGACGAGCTCGGCGACGTCGGTGTGGTGACGCACGTGCTGGTAGCGGTCGGTGACCATCGCCCCGCGCCGGTTCCACCGCCGTCGGCCGACGATGTGCACCTCGGCCGCGGCGAACGCGTTCGCCGTGCGGACCACCGAGCCGATGTTGAAGTCGCGGCCCCAGTTCTCGATCGCGACGTGGAAGGGGTGCCGGCGCGTGTCCAGGTCCGCGACGATCTCCTCCAGCCGCCAGTAGCGGTAAGCGTCCACGACGTTGCGGCGGTCGCCGTCGGCGAGCAGCTCCGGGTCCAGCCGGGTGTCGGCCGGCCACGCCCGGGGCCCACCGGGCCAGGGGCCGACGCCGATACCCGGGTCCTCATTCATCCCGGCAGTATCGCCGGTGCGGACGGACGTTGCCACTACCGACCCACGCTCCTAGGGTGGTCACCGGATTGGTCCCACCTTCGAGGAGACGTGATGCACGAGCCGATCGCGAACTGGTTGATCGACATGGACGGTGTCCTCGTGCACGAGGACCAGGCGTTGCCGGGTGCTGCGGAGTTCATCGCGACGCTTCGGGAGCAGGGACGCCCCTTCCAGATCCTCACGAACAACTCGATCTACACCGCGCGCGACCTGGCGGCGCGTCTGCGGATCTCCGGCATAGACGTCGAGGAGACGTCGATCTGGACTTCCGCGCTGGCCACGGCGACGTTCCTCGCCGACCAGATCCCCGGCGGAAGCGCGTACGCCATCGGGGAGGCAGGGCTGACGACAGCGCTGTATCAGAAGGGCTATACGCTCACGGACACCAACCCGGACTACGTGGTGCTCGGGGAGACTCGCACCTACTCGTTCGAGGCGATCACCAAGGCGATCCGACTCGTCACGAAGGGCGCCCGGTTCATCGCCACGAACCCGGACGTCACCGGTCCCTCCGCGGAGGGGCCGATGCCCGCCACCGGGTCGGTAGCCGCGATGATCACGGCCGCCACGGCACGCAAGCCGTACTTCGTCGGCAAGCCCAACCCGGTGATGATCCGCGCCGCGCTCAACCGGATCGACGCCCACTCCGAGGAGACCGTGATGGTCGGTGACCGGATGGACACCGACGTCGTCGCCGGGATCGAGGCCGGCCTACGCACATACCTCGTGCTCACCGGGTCCACCCACATCCAGGACGTGGAGAAGTACCCGTACCGCCCGAGCGAGGTGTGCAACGGCATCGGGGACCTGATCGAGCTGATCTGAGTTCCGGACGCCTCCGACGGTCCACCAGAGGGACCTTCGTCCCTCGAATCCGCGCGCCCGCGACGTACAAATGAGGGAGACGAGCGGAGGGGAAGGTCGACGTGTTCCAGGTGCGCATCCACGGTCGCGGTGGTCAGGGAGTCGTGACCGCCGCCGAGCTCCTCGCCGACGCCGCGTTCCGCCAGGGCCAGTACGCCCAGGCCTTCCCCAGCTTCGGCTCCGAGCGCACGGGTGCCCCGGTGGTCTCGTTCTGCCGGATCTCCGCCGCACCGATCCGGGTGCGTGAGCCGGTACTCGCACCGGACGCGCTCATCATTCAGGACGCGACCCTCCTGGCCGGCATCGACGTCTTCGCCGGACTGGTACCGACCGGGTACGCCCTCCTCAACTCGCGCCACAGCTTCGCCGCGCTGGGCCTCGGCGACCGGGTGGCACCCCTGCCTCCAGGGCACGCGATCCGCGTGCCGGCCACCGAGCTCGCCCTGGCGCACCTCGGACGACCGCTGCCGAACGCCGCTCTCCTCGGCGCGTTCGCTGCGCTGTATCCCGGTCTGGATCTTGACGCGGTGCTGGCTGCCCTGCGCGAACGCTTCCCGGGTGCGGTCGGTGAGCGGAACGTCGCCGCCGCCACCGCCGCCCACGACGCAGCCCTGGCGGAGCGCGCCGCCACCGCCGGGACCAAGGAGAGGGTCGATGCTTAGCCAGATCGAGGGGTCCAAGGCCGTCGCGAAGACGGTTGCGGCATGCCGCCCGGAGGTGATCTGCGCCTACCCGATCTCCCCGCAGACGCACATCGTGGAGGAGCTCAGCCGGATCGTGAAGAACGGTGAGCTGACGGGCTGCGAGTACGTCAACGTGGAGTCGGAGTTCGCGGCGATGTCCGTGGCGATCGGAGCCAGCGCGACCGGAGCCCGCGCCTACACGGCGACGGCGAGCCAGGGCCTGCTCTACATGGTCGAGGCCATCTACAACGCCTCCGGCATGCGTCTGCCGATCGTGATGACCGTGGCCAACCGGGCCATCGGCGCGCCGATCAACATCTGGAACGATCACACCGACACGATGAGCCAGCGTGACTCCGGGTGGATCCAGCTCTACGCCGAGGACAACCAGGAAGCCGCCGATCTGCACGTCCAGGCGTTCCGCATCGCCGAGGAGCTCTCCGTCCCGGTGATGGTGTGCATGGACGGTTTCGTGCTGACCCACGCCGTCGAACGCGTCGACGTGCCGGAGGAGGCGGACGTCGCCCGGTTCCTGCCGCCCTTCGTCCCCCGCCAGCTCCTCGACCCGGACCAGCCGATCACGATGGGTGCCATGGTGGGGCCCGAGGCGTTCACCGAGGTGCGTTACCTCGCCCATCAGAGCCAGCTCGACGCCGTCGACGTCATCGAACGGGTCTCCGCCGAGTTCGCGTCGGTCTTCGGCCGCCACACCGGCGGGCTCGTGCGCGGTTACCGCCTCGAGGGCGCCGGGACCGTGGTGATCGCGCTGGGCTCGGTGCTCGGCACGCTCAAGGACGCGGTCGACGCCGAGCGCGAGCAGGGCCACGCGGTGGGCGTGCTGGGCATCACCTCCTTCCGGCCGTTCCCCTACGACGCCGTGCGCGCGGCCCTTGCGGGCGTGGCGCAGGTGGTCATGGTCGAGCGGGCCTTCGCCGTCGGGGTCGGCGGCATCGTCGCCCAGGACGTTCGCACGGCCGTCGAGGGCACGGGAACCCGGGTGCACACCGTCGTCGCCGGGCTCGGCGGCCGCCCGATCACGCAGGCGTCCCTGCGGGGTGTCCTCGCCGAGGCGTACGCGGGCGAGCTGGGCCGGCTGACGTTCCTGGACCTGGACCGCGCCGTCGTAGCCGCGGAGCTCGCGCGGGAGCACGCCGCGGAGGCTCCACGCGCCGCCGCACGGACAGCTGTGCGGTCACCCGATGCCGCGGACACCGTCCCGGCCGGCGGCGCGGTACCGGTCCGCTGAGAGAAAGGGTCCGACGATGGCCGCGACGCCCGTGAAGTTCTACCAGGTCGGCAGCTTCGCCGTCGGGAACCGGCTGCTGGAGAGCGGGCAGCTCTCCGTGCAGTCCGACCCGGGGCGGACGAACGCGCTGACCTCGGGTCACCGCGCGTGCCAGGGCTGCGGGGAGGCGCTCGGCGCGCGGTACGCCCTCGACGCGGCGATGGCGGTCACCGGCGGGCGCGTGATCACGGTCAACGCCACCGGCTGCCTGGAAGTGTTCTCGACGCCGTACCCGGAGACCTCCTGGCGGGTGCCGTGGCTGCACTCGCTGTTCGGCAACGCCCCAGCCGTCGCCACCGGTGTGCAGGCCGCGTTGCGGGCGAAGGGCAGTGACGTCCGGGTGGTGGCGCAGGGTGGTGATGGCGGCACGGTGGACATCGGCTTCGCCTGCCTGTCCGGGATGTTCGAGCGCAACGACGACGTCCTGTACATCTGCTACGACAACGGCGGCTACATGAACACCGGAGTGCAGCGCTCCGGCGCCACCCCGCCCGCGGCACGCACCTCCACCACGCAGGCCGTCGGAGAGCACCCGGGCAACGTCTTCGGCCAGGGCAAGGACGCACCACGCATCGCGATGGCCCACGAGATCCCCTACGTGGCCACCGCGACCGTGGCCGACCTGGCCGACTTCGAGGCGAAGGTGGCCAAGGCGATGACCTTCCGCGGGGCGCGGTACCTGCACGTCATGGTGCCCTGTCCTCTCGGCTGGGGCTCCGCGTCCAGCCACACGGTCCGGATCGCTCGGCTCGCCGCGGAGTCCGGCCTCTTCCCCGTCTTCGAGGCGGAGCACGGCGAGGTCACCCACGTGCGCCGGATCCGCCGTCAGGTGCCGGTCGAGGAGTACCTGCGCCTGCAGCGTCGTTACGCCCACCTCTTCTCCCCGGTCCGCGACGACGTGACGATCGCCCGGCTGCAGGCGGCGGCCGATCGCAACATCGCACGGTACGGGCTGCTCGAGGACACGGCCGTCGCCGAACTGTCGTACGGCGAGCCCGTCGTGACGGGGGCGGCGCCGACCCTCGACTTCCCTGTCCCCGCCCGCGACCACCATGTGCCCTCGACGTCGGCGGGACCCGGCCTGGACCTGCACGAGCGGCCCGACCCGCTGATCGGGCGGCCACCACTGCCCGGACCGACCCCGGGAGACCAGGAGACCATCTGATGGACAAGCCCTTCGCGATCACCCTGGACGTGGGGTCCTCGCTCGCCAACCACACCGGCGCCTGGCGGGTGGAACGACCCGTCTACCGGGATTTCCTGCCCCCGTGCAACAAGGCCTGCCCGGCCGGGGAGAACATCCAGCGTTGGCTCTACGACGCCGAGGACGGCAGCTACGAGCAGGCGTGGCGCACCCTGATGGAGGACAACCCGCTCCCCGCCGTGATGGGCCGGGTCTGCTACCACCCGTGCCAGACGGCCTGCAACCGGGGCCAGGTGGACGAAGCCGTGGGGATCAACGCCGTCGAACGCTTCCTCGGCGACGAGGCGATCCGGCAGGGCTGGACCGTGCCGGTGACAGCGGCCGCGACCGGGAAGCACGTGCTCGTGGTCGGCGCGGGACCCACCGGACTGTCAGCCGCCTACCACCTGCGCCGCCTCGGGCACGCGGTGACGATCCGGGACGCCGCCGACAAGCCCGGCGGCATGATGCGCTACGGCATCCCCGCCTACCGGCTCCCCCGGGAGACGGTCGACGCGGAGATCGACCGCATCCTCGACATGGGTGTGCGGATGGAGCTGGGCGCCGAGGTCAGGAACATCCGGCCCGACCTCGCCTCCGGACGATACGACGCGGTCCTGATGGCGATCGGCGCCCAGCTCGGCAAGCGCGCCTGGGTGCCGGCCGGCGAGGCCGCCCGCATCCTCGAGGCGGTCGACGTGCTCCACGACGTCGAGGAGGGCGACGCCCCGCAGCTCGGGCGGCGCGTGGTGGTCTACGGCGGCGGGAACACCGCCATCGACACCGCCCGCACCGCGAAGCGGCTCGGTGCGGAGGAGGCGATCATCGTCTACCGGCGCACGCGCGATCGGATGCCCGCACACGACTCCGAGGTCATCGAGGCCCTCGAGGAGGGCATCACGATGAAGTGGCTCTCCACGATCAGCTACGCCGACGCCGGCACCCTGACGATCGAACGGATGGAGCTGGATGAGACCGGCTTCCCCAGGGGCACCGGGGAGTTCGAGGACCTCGCGGCCGACTCCCTCGTGCTGGCGCTCGGACAGGAGGCCGACCTCTCCCTGGTCGAGGGCGTGGAGGGTCTCGAGATCGTCGACGGCGTGGTGGCGGTGGACGAACGGATGATGACCGGCCACCCCGGCCTGTTCGCCGGCGGCGACATGGTGCCGTCCGAGCGCACCGTCACGGTGGGCATCGGCCACGGGAAGCGGGCTGCCCGTCACATTGACGCCTACCTTCGGTCCACGCTCTACCAGCCGGGCGCCAAGGCCCCGGACGCCGAGCTCGGTGCCCTCAACACCTGGTACTACGCCGACGCGCCGCACCAGGTGCGCCCGCGCCTCGAGGGCCCCCGCAGGACGGGCACCTTCGACGAGGTGGTCCAGGGTCTGAGCGCCGAGACGGCCCTGTTCGAGGCGCGCCGGTGCATGTCCTGCGGTAACTGCTTCGGTTGTGACAACTGTTTCGGCGTCTGCCCGGACAACGCCGTCATCAAGCTCGGCGACGGCAGGTACGCGATCGACTACGACTACTGCAAGGGCTGCGGCATCTGTGTGGAGGAGTGCCCCAGCGGCGCGATCGAGATGGTGCCCGAGATGCCGTGATCGGCCCTCAGCCCTGGGGCGGCGGGGACTGCTGGTAGCCCGGTCCGCCGGTCCGGCCCGGGCCGAAGGAGACGCTGGGTGCCGTGCGCACGGCGGGGTCGTTCACCTCGAAGTACTCGGCCCGGACGAAGTGGAACATGTTCGCGATGACGTTGGACGGGACCGACTCGACCTTGGTGTTCAGGTCGCGCACGTTCGCGTTGTAGAACCGGCGGCCGGCGGCGATCCGGTCCTCGGTGTTCGTCAGCTCGTTCTGCAGCTGGATGAAGTTCTCCGCGGCGCGCAGCTGCGGGTAGGCCTCGGCGACGGCGAACAGCCGGCCGATGGCGCCGCTCAGCGCGTCCTCCTCGGCGGCCTGCTGCGCCGGGCTCGAACCCGGGGTGGCCGCGACCGCCCGGGCGCGGGTGACCTCCTCGAAGACGCCCCGCTCGTGGGAGGCGTAGCCCTTCACCGTCTCGATGAGGTTGGGGATGAGGTCGTAGCGGCGGTGCAGCTCGACGTCGATCTGGCGCCACGCCTCCTGGACGAGGTTGCGCAGACGGACGAACCCGTTGTAGGTCGCAACCGCCCAGATGCCGACGATCAGGACCAGCGCCAGGACGATGATGAAGGGCCCGATCAGACCAGCGTCCACGGTGCCCACCTCCAGTTCTTTCGGTGATGCGGGAGAAGGGAGCCTCTCCCGCGGCGAGGCACCAGCCGACCCCCGCCTCGGATCCTACCGGGTGGCCAGATTCAGGTCGGCGGTGTCGAGGAGCCACACGTAGGGCAGCTCGGCCCGGGCGATGGCCTCCCGCGCGCCCGTGTCGCGGTCCACGACCGCCGCCACCCCGAGCACCGTGGCCCCGGCGGTGCGGGCGGCCGCAACGGCCCTCAGGGCGCTGGCACCGGTGGTGGACGTGTCCTCGAGGATGACCACGCGACGCCCGGCGATGTCGGGGCCCTCCACCTGGCGCTTCATCCCATGCCCCTTGGCCTCCGTGCGCACGAGGAACGCGTCCAGGTCCAGCCCCCGGCTCGCCGCGGCGTGCTGCACCGCGCACACCACGGGGTCCGCGCCCAGGGTCAGACCGCCGACGGCGTCCACCTCGCTCACGCCGAGCCCCGCCTCCTCGAGCCGGTCCAGCAGGAGGTGACCGATCAGCGGGGCCGCCTCGTGGTGCAGCGTCGCGCGGCGCATGTCGACGTAGTAGTCGGCCTCGCGCCCGCTGCTCAGGGTAACCCTGCCGTGCACGACGGCGAGCTCGGCGACGAGCTCGGCCAGCCGCTGCGTGGGGGTGGGGTGCTGCTCGATGCTCACGCCCGCCAGCGTAACGGCCGGGTGCTGGGCGCGATGTCCCGGCGGTTGTCGCCCCGTGTCCCGCCGGTTGTCCCGCCGAGCCAGCGGGCGGGCCCGCTGGCTCGTCGCACGAGGGTGCGGGGAAGCACCCGCAGGACCCCCGAGACGATCTTGTAGCGGACGCTCGGGGTGGAGATCACGACGCCCCGGCGCACGTCGTCGAGCGCCTGTCGGGCCACGTCGGCGGCATCGAGCCACCACGCGTCCGGCACCGAGGACTCCGCGATCCCCGCCCGGGCGGGGAACTCGGTGTGCGTGTACCCCGGGCACAGCACCGTCGCGGTGACACCCGTGCCGTGCAGCTCGACGGCGAGCGCCTCCGTGAACGTACGGACCCACGCCTTGTGGGCGGCGTACGTTCCGGCGGCGGTGAGGGCGGCCACGGACGCGACGTTGAGGATTGCGCCCCGGCCGCGGCGACGCATCGCGCGACCCGCCGCGCGGGAGAGCATCAGGACCGCGCGCACCATCACGTCCAGCGCCCCCTCCAGAGCGTCGACGTCGTCGTCGAGGATGCCCGCACCGACGGCGAAACCGGCGTTGTTGACGAGCAGACCCACGGGGACGCCGTCGTCCGCCAACCGGTCCGCCACCCGTTGGACGTCCTCGGGGCGGGAGAGATCCGCGGGGAGGACCTCCACCCGGATGCCCGCGGCCGCACGCAGCTGCGCCGCCACCCTCTCGAGCCGCTCCGCGTGGCGGGCGACGAGGACGAGGTGATGCCGGTCGGCGGCAAGCTGCCAGGCGAGCTCGAGGCCCAGCCCGGCGCTCGCCCCGGTGATCAGTGCGGTGCCCATGAGCGGAACTCTAGGTCGTCAGTCGCGCCCCGGCCGCAGCAGGCCGGCCTGCCGCTCCAGCATGAGCAGGAAGCCGCTGCGGACCAGCCTCTGGTCGTCCACGACGAGCACCCGGATCATCGCTGCTCCCCAGGGGCCGGGAGGGTGGCCCGGACATGCCAGGCACCGTCGTCATCGCGAGGGCCGGCGTCCAGGGAGCCGCCGTACATCCCGGCCCGTTCCTCCATCCCGGTCAGCCCGTGCCCCTGGCCGCGCCGTCCCTGCGCCCGCCATGTTCGGTGACCTCGACGTCCGAACACGGGGCCTGATCCCCCTGGCGGTGCTGGCCGATGAGCTGACCGCGCTGCTCGGCGAGCGGGTCGAGGTCGTCTCCCAGGACGCGCTCGCCCCGCACGTCGCGCAGAACGCCCTGGCCGAGGCGGTGCCCCGGTGAGCCGGTCGGACACCGAACGCCTGCGCACTGCGCTGCGCGCCGAGGACCCTGACACCTCTGGCACCTTCGACGACGTCCTTTCTGGTGCCGGCGCAACTTCCGCCGCTGCTTTCTCGTCACAGGCGCGCCGCCGGCAGTCTGTCGAAGCCCCCCGTAGCGATCCCGAGGCGCCCGGGTGTACGGCGCTTCGCTCCCTGGACGAGCCGTGCGAAGGCGAGGAAGCCTCAACCCGACCAACACCCGGGGGCCTGCGCTACCGCGGCCACGGCACGACTGATCTCGGGCCGGGATACCACCACCTCCGGTCCTGTTCGCGGCTCCTGTGCGTTCCGTGGGCGAGGATGCCCGCACGTCGAGGTCGCTGGACGAACGAGGAGACACGGCGGGTCACGGTGACGGTGGCGCAGCCGTGGTCCTCGGTATCGGACGCGCCGGTTAGCGTGGGGCCCATGCGAGTGGCGACCTGGAACGTGAACTCCATCCGCGCGCGAGTGGACCGGGTGACGGACTGGCTGCAACGCTCGGGCACCGACGTGCTGGCGATACAGGAGACGAAGTGCAGGGACGAGCAGTTCCCGCACGAGGCGTTCGAGAGCATCGGGTACCAGGTAGCGCATCACGGATCGAGCCAGTGGAACGGGGTGGCGATCGCCTCCCGGGTGGGGCTGGACGACGTCGAGCACGGCTTCCCCGGTCAGCCCACCTGGGGCGACCCGCCGGTCGTCGAGGCCCGCGCACTCGGTGCGACGTGCGACGGGTTCCGGCTGTGGAGCCTGTACATCCCGAACGGTCGCACGCTCGACGACCCGCACTACATCTACAAGCTGGACTGGCTCGCCGCGCTGCGGGAGACGGCCGACTCCTGGCTGGAGACCGACCCCGGCGCCGCCGTCGTGCTGATGGGCGACTGGAACATCGCCCCCCGGGACGAGGACGTCTGGGACATGTCCCGCTTCGTCGGGGCCACGCACGTCTCCCCCGCGGAGCGGGCGGCATTCGGTGCGCTCGAGGCCACCGGCTTCCGCGAGCTGACCCGCGAACTCGCGCCCGACGCCTACACGTACTGGGACTACCAGCGGCTGCGGTTCCCCCGCAACGAGGGCATGCGGATCGACTTCGCCCTCGGCACGACGGCGTTCGCCCAGCGCCTCGTGTCCGTCGCGGTGGACCGCAACGAGCGCAAGGGCAAGGCCGCCTCCGACCACGTCCCGGTGGTGCTCGACCTCGCGTGAGGGGTCCGAGGCCGGCGCCCGCGGGGCGAGCCGGAGGAGCGGACGGGCAGATCTGCCCGTCCCGAGAGGCAGCCTGTGGGCGCTCGGCCACTAAGGTCGGTGCCATGAGCCAGACGCCTCCGTGGCCCGCGTCGCCGGAGGGGCAGCAGACGAGCCCCCAGCCCGCCGTCGGCCAGTGGGACGCACCCGGTCACCAGGGCCGGCCCGGTGCCTACCAGGGCCAGCCCGGTGCCTACCAGGGCCAGCCCGGCACATCCCCCGCACCGCCTGCGCCCGCCGAGCCGGAGGCTCCCCCGGTCCCGCAGATGGCACCCGCCGCTCCGCCCGCACCCCTCGGGCAGAGCCCGTACGGCCAGCGACCCGTGCAGCCGGAGGCGTTCCCCGGCCAGCCGGGCGCCGGCCAGGGCAGCTACGGCCAGTTCACGTTCCCGGTCATCGAGAAGCAGAAGTTCGAGCCGATGGCCATCGCCGGCGTGATGACGTCCGTCCTCGGGCCGGTCGGCATCATCCTCGGCCTCCTGGCCCGCAAGCGCGTCCGCGAGACCCGTCGCCGCAGCAAGACCCTGGCGTGGACGGGTATCGCCCTGGGGGCGCTGTTCACGGTCGGCTGGCTGCTCCTGGCCGTCACGCTCACTCTCAACGGCACGATCGACCGCGCGCTCGAGCACCCGCAGGCCGGTGACGTGGCCAGCCCCCGGACGGTCGCCTCGGCGAACCTGGCCATCGGCAACTGCCTCGAGTTCCTCCCGCCCTCGGAGCAGGTCGGCGAGGTACGCCTGGTGCCGTGCACGCAGTCCCACATCGCCCAGGTCGTCACCGTCCGCGAGCTCTCCGGCGCCTTCCCCGGCGCCGGGGCCGTCACGACGCAGGCCACCGAGCTGTGCACCGCCGACATCCACGGGCTGGGCGCGACGGACGTGCCCGTGACGCCCTGGTTCCTCGCCCCGAGCGAGGCGGGCTGGAAGCAGGGCAACACGCAGGTGGTCTGCCTCGCCCGCGGCGGTGCCGGACCCTTCAACGTCGACCTCGTCAATTCCTGAGCCTGAGAGGCAGCAACATGAGCACACCCTGGAACCCCGACGAGCCCACCCAGCCCGGCTACGGCCAACAGCCCACCCAGCCCGGCTACGGCCAGCCGGGATACGGTCAGCCCGGGTATGCGTATGGCGGTGGCCAGTTCCCGCCGTCCGGCGGCAAGAAGAAGCATCCCCTGATCATCGGTGCTGTCATGGTGGCCGTCGCCCTGATCGGCAGCATCTTCGTCGCGACCCAGCTCCTCGGCGGCGGCCGCTCGGAGCAGGCCGGCGACGTGGACAGTCCGCGCGACATCGCCGACGTGGACCTCGCCGTCGGCAACTGCCTGGAGTCCCTCGACTACACCAGCAACGGCGAGCTGCACCAGGTGCCGTGCGCGGACACCCACGGCGCCGAGGTGGTGGCCGAGGACATCATCGCCGACGCCGACTTCGCCGGTGAGGACGCCTACAGCTCACAGGGTGACGAGTTCTGCTCCTCCGCCGTCGGCGACGTGCTGCCCGGCGGGTTCGACACCGCGAACATGAGCTTCAGCAGCCTGTACCCCTCGCAGGCGACCTGGGACGCCGGGGACCGGAAGATCACCTGCCTGATCATCGCCGACGCCGGTTACCAGTTCAGCGGCAGCTTCACCGGGGGCGACGTCAAGTACAGCTGACGACCGCACGCCGAAGGGCCCCGTCATCACCCGATGACGGGGCCCTTCGCTTCGCCCGCCCGAAGCCCCTGGGCAGGCTCGGTGCACGGAAGCCGCGTGCGGGTGGTTCAGCCGGCGGTGAGCACCAGGCCGGGGGCGTCCAGCCGCTCGGGCCGGTCCACGGTGACGTGCCCGCCGTCGGTGACCTGCCCGGCGAGCAGCATCTTCGCGAGCTGGTCGCCGATCTCGCGTTGGATCAGCCGGCGCAGCGGACGGGCGCCGTAGGACGGGTCGAACCCCTCCAGGGCGAGCCACTCGCGCGCCGCGGGCGTGACCTCCAGCTCGAGCCGTCGGTCGGCCAGCCTGTCCGCCAACCGCTGGATCTGCAGGTCGACGATCGAGCCCAGCTCGTCGAGCGTGAGGGCGTCGAAGACGACCACCTCGTCGAGCCGGTTGAGGAACTCCGGCTTGAAGGACGCGCGGACCATGGCCATCACCGCCTCGCGCTTGGCACCGTCGGCCATCGCGGAGTCGACGAGGAACTGAGAGCCGAGGTTCGAGGTGAGCACGAGGATCACGTTGCGGAAGTCCACGGTTCGGCCCTGGCCGTCGGTGAGCCGACCGTCGTCGAGCACCTGGAGCAGGATGTCGAAGACCTCCGGGTGTGCCTTCTCCACCTCGTCCAGCAGGACGACGGAGTAGGGCCGGCGGCGGACCGCCTCCGTGAGCTGGCCACCCTCCTCGTAGCCGACGTAGCCGGGAGGAGCGCCGACCAGGCGGGCGACCGAGTGCTTCTCGGAGTACTCGCTCATGTCGATGCGGACGATCGCGCGCTCGTCGTCGAAGAGGAAGTCGGCGAGCGACTTCGCCAGCTCGGTCTTGCCGACGCCGGTGGGACCGAGGAACAGGAACGAGCCCGTGGGCCGGTCCGGGTCGGAGATTCCGGCGCGGGATCGGCGGACGGCGTCCGAGACGGCGCGCACCGCTTCCTGCTGCCCGATCAGGCGACCGCCGAGGACGTCCTCCATGTGCAGCAGCTTCTCGGTCTCGCCCTCGAGCAGCCGTCCGGTGGGGATACCGGTCCAGGCGGCGACCACCTCGGCGATCTCCTGCGGACCGACCCGGTCCGCGATCATCGGGGCCTCGGTCGACTGCGCCTCGCTGCTGCCCTCGGCGGCCTCGGCGGCCGCGATCTCGCGCTCGACGTCGGGGATCTCACCGTTCTGCAGGCGGCCGGCTTCCTCCCACCGACCCTCGCGCATGGCCTGGTCCAGGGTGGTGCGCAGCTCGTCCAGCCGCACGCGCAGGTCGCCGATGCGGTTGTGGCCGGCCTTCTCCGACTCCCACCGCGCGGTCAGCGCGGCGAGCTCCTCGCTGCGGTCCGCGAGGTCAGCCCGCAGCTTCTCCAGCCGGGCCGCGGAGGCCTCGTCGTCGGACTCGCTGAGGTAGGACTCCTCCATCTTCAACCGGTCGACGGCGCGGCGGAGCTGGTCGATCTCCACCGGTGAGGAGTCCAGCTCCATCCGCAGCCGGGAGGCCGACTCATCGATCAGGTCGATCGCCTTGTCGGGGAGCTGGCGAGCGCTGATGTACCGGTCGGAGAGCGTCGCGGCCGCCACCAGGGCGCCGTCGGAGATCGTCACCTTGTGGTGTGCCTCGTACTTGGGAGCGATCCCGCGCAGGATCGCGACGGTGTCCTCCACTGTGGGCTCCCCGACGAAGACCTGCTGGAACCGGCGCTCGAGCGCGGGGTCCTTCTCGATGTGCTCCCGGTACTCGTCCAGCGTCGTGGCACCGACCATCCGCAGCTCACCGCGGGCGAGCATCGGCTTGAGCATGTTGCCGGCGTCCATCGACCCCTCCGCCGCGCCCGCACCGACCACGGTGTGGAGCTCGTCGATGAAGGTGACGATCTCGCCGTCGGAGTTCTTGATCTCGTCGAGCACGGCCTTGAGGCGCTCCTCGAACTCCCCGCGGTACTTCGCCCCGGCGACCATCGCCGCCAGGTCGAGGGAGATCAGCCGCTTGCCGCGCAGCGACACGGGGACGTCACCGTCCACGATGCGCTGGGCGAGCCCCTCGACGACGGCAGTCTTGCCGACGCCGGGCTCACCGATCAGCACCGGGTTGTTCTTCGTGCGCCGGGAGAGGACCTGGACGACGCGGCGGATCTCGGTGTCACGGCCGATGATCGGGTCGATCCGACCCTCGCGTGCGGCAGCCGTCAGGTCCTGCCCGTACTTCTCCAGCGCCTGGAACGTGCCCTCGGGGTCCGGCGAGGTCACCTTCGCGGAGCCTCGTACCCGGGTCAGCGCGTCGAGGAGGTTCTCCCGCGAGGCGCCTGCTCCCCGGAGCAGCGTGCCGACGTCGCCGGCGTCCTTGGCCAGCCCGAGCAGCAGATGCTCCGTGGAGACGTACTCGTCCCCCAGCGCCTTCGCCTCGCCGCCCGCCGCGTCGATCACGGTGAGCAGCGCGCGAGAGGTTTGCGGCTGGTTCACCGAGGATCCCGACGCGGCCGGCAGGGCGCTCAGCACCCCTCGCGTGCGGGCCGCGACGGCCGCCTTGTCCGTGCCGACGGCGTCGAGCAGCGCGACGGCGACACCCCCGTCCTGGGTGAGCAGGGCCTGCAGCAGGTGGGCGGGCTCCAGCTGCGGGTTACCGGCCGCCGCTGCGGCCTGCAACGCCCCCGCCACCGCCTCCTGCGACTTCGTGGTCAGCCTCGTGTCCATCGAACCTCCGTGATCGAGCAACGTGTCCGCTCTGGAGAACATCCAGCGGGGTTGAGTCTATTCCGCTCAACTTTGCTGAGCCACCCGAGGATGCCACGTCGCGCCGAAGCACACGAACGGGGCCGGCGCACAGTCCTCGTCGCGCTCCGCCTGCGACGCGGCCAGAGCAGCAGCGGCATCCGACCCGGCGGCGAGGTGACGGTGCAGCCGCTCCATCACGTCGGCCGCCGCCTCGTCGCTCACGCTCGCCACGCCGGCCACCACGGTCCGCGTCCCCAGCTGAAGCAGGACGCTGGCCAGGCCCAGGGGCTGGTCGCCCGGCCGCACCGAGGCCAGCCCCGCCTCGCACGCCGAGACCAGCACGCACTGGGCCGCGTGCCGCTCGGCCTCCAGCTCGTAGGCGAAGAGCGGACCGTCGGCGAGCCGCAGCGAGGAGAAGAGCGGGCTCTGCGGCTGATGGGTGCCGTGCGCGGCGATGTGCACCACGTCGTGGGTGCCGAACGCCTCCCGGACGTGCGCGCCGGTGGCAGCAGTCACGCTCGCCGTTCCCGCTCCGGCCCAGGCGGCCCGCACCCGGCGCACTTCGTCCTCGGCGCGCGCCAGCCCCGGCCCGGCGACCGCCACGACGTGCGGGGCCCGGACGCGACCCTGACGCCCGCGCGCCCCCAGCCAGAGCGTCGCGCTCGGGGCGACCACCTGTCTCTTATACACATCTGACG
>JAENWO010000214.1 GCA_016649925.1 Actinomycetales bacterium | reverse complement strand
CGGCTGGAGGACCACCAACGCCGGGCGCAACACCCGCGTCTACGACGAGCCCCTCACCCCGCACCGCCGGCCGGTCGATGCCGGCATCCTCTCCGACGAACAGAGCCACGACCTGCAGGTGATCTACGAACGTACCAACCCCGCCGAACTGACCCGCACCATCAACCGCATCCAGCACGCCCTGATCGACTCCGCGAAGGACAAGACCCTCGCCCTCCGCGAGCGGGCTTCGCGAGCAGGCTTCGCGAGCAGGCTTCGCGAGCAGGCTTCGCGAGCAAAATACGTGACGCACGCGATCACCGTCACGCCGAGCACATCGACATGAGGCACCACGGCCGCCCGGCGGCGTCGAACAGCTGGCACCACAGCCCGAGGAGGTCCGCGTGCGAGCCGAGGGCGAACCCGATGTCGCGGCTGGCGAGGGAGAACCCGATGTCGCGGCTGGCGAGGGAGACGGCGTCGATCAGGTCGGCGAGGGAGACGGCGTCCTCGAAGTCCTGGGCGGCGGACCAGGCGCGACGGACGAGCACGCGCGTGTTGCGCATCGCCCGGTCGCACAGCGTGCACGCGCGGTCCAGCCGGGTCAGCTCGTCGTCGTGGCGCAGCCGGGACGGGGTGAACCGGGTGGCTGCGAGCGCGTCGTGCACCATCTGGCGCCACTCGTCGATCACGCCCTGCGAGTTGAGCAGCGCCATCCTCGCTGTTGGTCTTCATGCACCGCGAGCTGCATGAACGCCGCGAGGCGACACTGCGGTGCGCTCTAGGCACGTCGCCGGACCGGGGCCGCACGTGCCGCGTCGACCCCTGGTCCTTCCACTCGTCGTTCCGCGGTTGTCAGTCGTCGTTGTGGCTGCGGCCGACGCTGCCGATGGCTTCGAACAGCAGTGAGGGGCGACCGCCGAGGCTGTTGACGAAGATCGCCGTGACTGACAGGGCCATCGCGACCATGGCCCACACCGGGTAGAACAGGCCGGTGGTCGCTGCGGGGATACCGATGCCGTTGAACAGGAACGCCAGGGCAACATTCTGCCGGGTCCGCCGGTAGCTGGAGCGGCTGGTCTCCTGAGCGGTGAGGATGGCCCGCAGGTCGTCGCGGACGATGACGACATCGGCGGACTCAACCGCGATGTCGGTCCCGCCGCCCATCGCGATGCCGACGTCGGCCTGCATCAGCGCGGGCGCGTCGTTGATGCCGTCGCCGACCATCGCCACCCGGGCTCCGCCGGCCTGCAGCTCACGCACCAGGGCGGCCTTGTCTTCGGGGAGCACCCCGGCGCGGACGTCGTCGATGCCGACTTCGGCCGCGACATGGGCGGCGGCACGGGCGTTGTCGCCGGTGGCCAGCACCGGGGTGATCCCTGCGGCGCGCATCGCGTGCACGGCCTCGACAGCTTCGGCCCGGATCACGTCGCCCAGGGCGACGACCCCGAGCAGACGACCGTCAGCGGCGACGGCCACGACGGTGCGCCCGATGACCTCCAAGCGCTCCACGGCCTCCGCAAGGAGGGCGAGGTCGACACCGCGCTCGGCGACGAATCCTGGACGCCCGACAACGACGGCGCGCCCGTCGACGATGGCAGTAACGCCGAAGCCGGTGACCGAACGGAACTCGCGCGCGGCGGGCAGGGCCAGGCCCCGGTCAGTCGCGGCGGTCACGATGGCGCGGGCCAGGGGGTGCTCGGAGGGGTCCTCCGCGGCGGCTGCGGTCGCCAGGACGTCGTCCCGGTCGGTGAGGGCCTCGACCTCGCAGACAGCGGGCCGGCCCTGGGTGAGGGTGCCGGTCTTGTCCAGCACGATCGTGCGGACGCTCCCGAAGGTCTGGAACGCCTCCCCGGTGCGCATGATGATGCCCTGGTCGGCGGCCTTCCCGGCTGCGCGGACGATCGCCAGTGGCGCGGCGATCCCGACCGCGCACGGGTAGCCCATCACCAGCACACCGATGCCGGCGAACACCGCCCGGCGCACGTCCGGCTCACCGGCCAGCGCCCACGACCCGAGCAGCCACCCGAGCAGGGCGAGGGCGGCGACGACCAGGACGGTGGGGGTGTAGACCCGCAGGACCCGGTCGACCAGATGTAAGATGCCGGGCTTGAGAGCCCGGGCGTCCTCGACGTGGCGGACCACTTGGGACAGGAAGCTGTCCGCCCCGATCCGGGTGGCCTCCACCAGCAAGGACCCGGCCCCGTTGATGGACCCGCCGATCACGTCATCGTCGACGGACCGCTCGGTCGGGACCGGCTCACCGGTGACCAGGGACACGTCCACCGTGGAGTACCCGTCGACGATCCTCCCGTCGACCGGGATCCGCTCCCCGGGGCGGACCCGGACCTTGTCGCCGACGGCGACCCGGGCCAGGGAGACCTCCTCCTCGACGGTCGTGCCGGTGTCGTCGTCACGGACCAGGCGGGCGGTGTCGGGCTGCAGGTCCAGCAGCTTGCGCACGGCCTGGCTGGAGCGGGTCTTGACCAACAGCGAGAGCCACTCGGAGAAGATGTGGTAGTTCGCGACCAGGACGGTGACGGCGAAGAACTGCGCAGTCGGGTAGTCGGGCAACGTCCCGGTGAGCCCGATGAGGCCACCGGCGATGCCGGCGAATGCGCCGACCTCGAGCAGCACGTGTTGGTTCAGGATGCGCCGCCGGGCGGCCTGGTAGGCCATCCGCAGGATGTGCCGGGCCACCCCGAACACCACCACCAGGGTGAGAAGGCCGGTGATCCAGCCGGCAGCGGTGTCCCCGATGAGGCCCGCCTGGCGTGCGGCGTAGGCCAAGGCGCCGGGGGCGATGATCGCCAACGCGCCGAGCCCGGCCCACACGCGGCCTGCGGGTCGCACGACCGCGTATGACACGGGGACCATCAGCGCGACCACCGAGGCGGGCACGAGGAACGACCAGAGTCCGGAGACCTCGAGGATCAGGGAGATGGCGGTCAGGCTGGCCGCGACGGCGGCGAGCAGGCGCTTGCCCTCCCGGATGAGGTCGGCCTCCTCTTCCTCGAACGGGCGCAACTTGCGCGGGTCGTACAGGTCGTAGCCGATGTCGCGCAGCGTCGACAGGATGTCGCGCGGCCCGATCAGGGCCGGGTCGTAGTCGACCAGAGCCTGCTCATGGGTGAGGCTGACCGCGACCTTGTCCACCCCTGCCTGTCGGCCCAGCGCCTTCTCGATCGTGCCGGTGCACAGCGAGCAGTGCAACCCCGCGATCCGTGCCCGGATCCTGGCGTGCCCTTCCAGGTGGCTGGGCTCTTCTGCCCACAGCTCCTCACCGTCGGTGGGTGGTGACTGTGTGGGCGCGCTCATCGGGGTCCCTCCACCGTGTCGTCACCGGAGCCTGCGGTGACGGTGTACCCGGCGGTGCCGACCTGCTCAGCCAGTGCGGCCCGGTCTGTCACGCTCGGGTCGAACCGCACCGTGACCCGGCCGGTGCGGTGATCGGCGATGGCCTCGCGGACACCCTCGAGGCGCCCGAGCGCCTTGCCGAGGCGCTGCTCGCAGCCGATGCACGTCATGCCCTCCACCTGCAGGGTGATGTTCTCCGCCATGGTCCTTACCTCCGATGAGATGGGTGGGTTGTCGCTTCGTCGCATGGGGCCAGGTATCACGGGCGTCGGGTGGCGATGATTCCGCCCTCGACGCGTGGCTGCTCCTTCATACCGATGACGCTAATCCTTCCATTCGACTGGAAGGTCAAGTAGACAGCGACCCGGGTCTGGTGGCGGTGCCCTGCCCTGTCGGGGCGCGCGCACGGGGCTACTGCGGTGGAGCACGCCGATGGCGGGCCGTTGACCTTCCAGCCGCGGGAAGCTCGAGGCTGGGCAGCGGCCGAACCGGCAGCCGGTTCTCTGCCGAGCTATGCCGGCTGTGCGCCGAAGCGTGCGGGCGGTGCGCTCAGGAGTGCGAGCGGACCAGGATGACCGAGTGCGCCGAGACCTGCCGCAAGGCGGCCGACACCTGCCGTCAGATGGCCGGCGCCGCCTGAGCCTTCGGCCAGTGGTCAGGCCGTGCGGGATCCGCCAGTCAGCGCTTCCGCACGGCCAGGCCCAGCTCCACCATCGCCGTCTTCTGCTGGACGTGCTCGATCAGGCGGCAGGTGGTCCCCGCGGACGGCGGCGGCAGGCTGTCGGCCTCCGACGCGAGCTCGACGAGCTGTCCGCGCAGATCCTGCAGCTCGCGGATGCGCTGGTCGATGCTGGCCACCTGCGTGTCGAGCACGTTCTGCACGAACGAGCACGGCGCCTCCCCGCGGTCGCGGAAGGCAAGGATTTCCCGGATCTCGTCCAGGGTGATCCCCAGCCGCTGCGCGGTGCGGATGAACCGCAACCGGCCCGGGTACTCCTGGTCATAGTTCCGGTACCCCGACGAGGTGCGTGCCGGCGCGGGCAGGACCCCGATCGACTCGTAGTACCGGATCGTCTTGGGGTTCAGCCCCAACTCGCCGGCCAGCTCACCGATCTTCACAGCACCTCCCGATCCTTCAAGACTGAACCTTACAGCCCGCTGGAAGAGACTCAATCAGTCACGCGCGGCGGCCTCTCGCCTCTCGTCACGGCAGCTCGATCAGCTATCGGCTGCCGGAGCACTCAGTCGGTATCGGGACGGCTCGCAGTCATGATCTTGTCGGCGACCGGCCTGCGATATCAGGCGCTCGATGCCGACCGAGCGGGAAGCCCGCAACGGAAGGACTGTCATGAGCCGAGATCTCCACGATGACGTCGCGGCGGGGCGCAGAACGCTCTGAAGCGCCTCAACCGCAAGCACGCGGACACCGTCGTGTTCCTCGCTGGCCACGCTGCAGGGTGTGCTGACGCGGTCGAGGCAGAGCTTCCTCCGTGCCGCTCGACTGGAACGACTGCTGATGACCACCGGAGGCCACCTGAGACCCCGGTTCAGCCCACGGCTAGACCCACGCAGAGCTCAGCGAGTCCGTATCTGCCCGCGACCGACGAGCGTTTGGACGAGGGTGGACAGCCGGTGGATCAGCCGTGCAGGCCGCGCCGGATGTCCTTCACGAGAAGGAGGAGGTGGAGGTCGTCCGTGGGGCTGGACTCGAACTCCGGGACGAGATCGAGATAGAAATCGCGAGATTCGATCGACTCTGCGTGAACGAGCAGGCCACGGCAGCCGACGGCGG
>JAENWO010000067.1 GCA_016649925.1 Actinomycetales bacterium | reverse complement strand
TTGCCCTGAACCGGTCGGGGATCTGCGCGAGGACGGACGCGAACTCGTCGGGGGTGAGTGTGCGCGCCTTCCGGGAGACGATCTTCGGCAGCTCGGTGTCCTCGCTGGGGTTGAAGGCGATGATCCGGTCGCGCACGGCCCGGGCGAACACGGAGTGAAGCATCACGTGGTACTTGGTGACCGAGCGTGGCGACAGGCCGTTGTCAACGGCCTGCCTGACCCAGTGCTGCACCATCGAGGCCGTGATGTCTGCCAGCGGTGTGCTGCCGAAGTACGGCACGAAGTGGTTCCGCAAGTACGAGAGGTACCCGGCGCGCGTGGTGACTTCGAGGTGACGCGACGGCAGCCACACCTCCATGGCGTCGACGCGGGCCCGACCCTGGGTGCCGAGCACGAGCCGGCGGAAGCGCTCACCACGTGGATCCACCTGTTCACGGAGCTGCTCGCGAGCAAACGCGGCCTCGCCTCAGCACTGCACTCGGGCGATCCGGCCTTCTCGGGGCTCCCTGGCTACTTCCTGCAGCGACCCGGCCCCACCCTGGCGGCACTGCTCGAGGCCGCAGTGGCCGACGGCGCGATTCGCGATGACGTCAGCGCCGAGGATCTCCTGCACGCCATCACCCAGCTGTGCCAGCCCGTGCCCGGGCGAGCGCCCGAACACAACGAGCGCATCGTCGCCGTCCTTCTCGACGGCATGCGCTCCCCCGCGCACTGACGTCCGCACGCTCTGGGCGCCCGACAGAGTCCGAACGCGCTCCCGGTCACCTACGCACGCGGCACCCGCACCCGGTGTCCTCACATAGAGCCGCGTGGGCCCGCCCGTTGCCGGGCGGACCCACGCGGTTGGGTGCGCGGGGCTAGCCGACGCTCACTGCGCGAGGAGCCACTTCAGGATTGACGAGTCCGCGTACGTCGGGGCCGCGGCCAGGTGCTGGTCCGGCTCGTAGAACGCCGAGAGCGGGTACTCGGTGTACTTGACCAGCTTCGAGGCCTGGGCCGGTGTCTTGCCGAGCGTGATGTAGGCGTTCCAGATCCGGTTGAAGGACGTCTGCCCGGTGGTCGCCACGTTGAGCAGGTGGTCGCCCGTGCCGTGCGTGATCCAGATCGGGGTGGCCGACGCCGCGATGGCGTTCGCCTGGGTCTGGCTCGCGGCGAAGCCGCCGGTGAGGAGCACGCCGTCGAACAGCCCCGGGTAGGTCGCGAGGGCGGCCCAGGCCAGCGTCGACCCGTAGGAGACGGTCGAGGCGTAGATGCGGTCGGTGTCGACGGAGTACTGGGTGGTGAACCAGTTCACCAGCTCCACCATCAGGTTGGCCTGCGTCGCGGAGGTGCCGACCCGCCGGTTCTGCACGGCGAGCACGATGACGTCCTCGTCGGTGTCCGTCCACTCCTCCTGCAGCCACGCGACCGCGGGGATGTCAGACGCCACCTGGACGCCTTCGTTGTTACCCGTGGCGTTCTCGAGGAAGCCCTGGCCCTGGCCGGGCAGGATCACGACGACCGGGTACTTCTTGCTCGGGTCGTAGTCCGCCGGCAGCCAGTAGGCGTACGGGACGTCCGTTCCCGACGTCGTCATGTACCGCTCGTACACGAAGTCGTCGTACAGGAGGTTCATCGCAGGCTGCGTGGGCACGTACTCAGTGCTGGAACCCTCGGCGATCGTGGCGCCGAGGCCCTGCCCGTTTCCGGGCTGAGCGTGGATGGCCTCGTTCTGGATCACCCGTGTCTGCAGGTCAGGGTTGACCTTGACGCCACCGTTCCAGGCGATCACCGTGCTGCCGCCGGGGTCCATCGGGTTGAGCTCGATGATCACGTACTTGCCCGTGTCGGACTGCTGGTCCTCCTCAAGCGATGGCGTGTCGTTCGTGTAGATCGCCGTGATCGTTCGGTCGGCCCGCTTGGTCGGGTCGGTCAGGTCGGCGATCGGGTTGAAGCGGAAGTTGTACAGGCTGTCCGAGACGGTGAAGGACGCCAGGTCGAGCGTGCGTGGGTTGACGTCCGCTCCGTACTCGATTGCCACCGCGGTGACCTTCTGGCCGTAGGCCAGGATCTCGGTGATCGGGATGACGTTTTGGATTCCTTGCGGTGGAGCAGCGGCTCCGGCCGGTGACGATGCTGCAAGTAGGACTGCGCCGAGGGCGACCGTCGAGACGGCTGCCAGACGCTTGCGGTTGGACATGTCAATCCTCCCTCTGGGGCCCCAGGCGCCGTTGCCCGCGGGTACGACCCACGCGGAACGTAAGACCTCTCGCGCGCCATGTCAATAAATGAAAGTTTGAACTTTGCGCGCCATATTTACGACGGGACTGGCGGAAACTGGCGCCATCGGTGGCGCGGCCATCGATGTGTGTCAGGTGTTAGCGGCCCGTGCAGGGCAGGCGATCGCGTACATCACCGCAGGTGACGGGCGTCTCCGGTGGCGCCCCCGCCGCCACCCCGCTGACCTCCACGGCCCGTGGCTCGGCGAATCTCGGTCTGTGCCGGGCTGAGGTCGATCGTCGCCGGCGAGTAGCCGCACCCGACCTGGGGGCGCACCATCAGGGCATGAGTCAGACCAGCCCCAACGACCCTGAGCGCCCTTCACCTGAGACCGCTGGGCAGCCTGTCGCCCTCTCCGTGATGCTCGCCGTTCCGGATGCCCAGGCCGCCGCCCGCTGGTACCAGGACGCCCTCGGCGCAACGACGATGTGGGACCTCGGCTCCGTTGTCGGCCTTCGGATCGGCGCCGCCCCGTTGATCATCGGCGAGCCTGCGGCGAACGGATGGAGCACCCCGGGAGACGCCTCGACGACGACGGTACGGGTCGAGCTGTTCGCGCCAGACCCGGACTCCGTGCTGGCCAGGGCAGTCGGCGCGGGCGCCGTTTCCCACCACGACGTCAGTGATCACCGGATGCCGTGGGGCATCCACCGCCAGGGCGGTTTCGTTGACCCCTTCGGGCACGTCTGGTTCGTCGGCGACCACTCTCCGCTGCGCTGAGCTTCGATGCGCTGAGCTTCGCCGCGCTGAGCGCCGCCGCGCCGCGCCGGGCGGCCCGAACGCGGACGACGTGGGCTGGCCCCGATCGAGGCGTCAGCGGGTCTCGGCCAGCTGTGAGGATCCGCTGCTCGGGCGAAGGTCCGCGACGTGCGCGAAGAGGCCCTCGGACCGGCCGAGCGCCACGGCACCGACGAGCGGCGCCATCTCCCCAAGGGTCCCGACGAGGACCTGCGTGCCGCGGGCCATCGTCGGGGGCGCGTAGCGACGGATGGCGTCGCGGACCCCATCCGCTATCACGCCACTCGCGCCGCTGAGGCTGCCTTCGATGACGATCGCATCGGGGTCGATGTAGACCACGGCGTCGGCGAGACGCCGACCGAGCGCATACCCGAAGCCGAGGAGGGCCCGGACGACGTCGTGGTCGTCTTCGTCGGCGGCGCGGGCCACGTCTGCCAAGGTGAACGGCCGTCCGTGGGCCTCGGCCAGGGCAGCGAGCAGCGCCGGAATGCTGCGGCTGTGCCAGAAGCAGCCACGGGCGCCGCAGTGACAGAGGCGCCCGTCGTCGTCGGCGTGGAGGTGCCCGATCTCCCCGGCGAGACCCGAACGTCCGCGGTGGAGTCGGCCGTCGATGACCAGGCCGGCGCCCGTCCCGTGCGCGAGGCTCACGTGGAGCACGGTGTCCAGCCCCGCGCCGGCGCCGAGGACCGCCTCGCCGAGGGCCGCCAGGTTGGCGTCGTTCTCGCTGTGCACCGGGCAGCCCAGACGGTCGGCCAGGAGCTCGGTGGGAGAACCCCCGTCCCAGGTCCGGAATCGCCGCAGGTGCCCGCTCGCTGGCTGGTCGGCCTCGGTCCCCGACTGGCGCGTGAACCCTGAGGGCCCAGGCAGCCCGACGACTGCCATCGAGAGCTCGGAGGCTTGGACCGATGCATCAGCCAACGCCAGGTCCAGCTCAGTGAGCGCGCGACCGGCTCGTCGGCCCTCGACAGTCGCCTCGAGGGGCTCAGCCTCCCGCGCGCTCAGCACCTCCCCCTTCGTCGTCACCACGCCCACCACAGTGCCGTGCGCCGCAGCTACCACGACGGCCACGGGGCCTGGTGGAGCCGCGATCGACCAGCTGTGGGAAGGCCGGCCGCGACCCTGACGGCCCGGGCCCCGTTGCTCCACCTGACCGGCGTCCGCCAGGCGCCTGAGGGCGTCCACAACTGTGCTGCGGGGGAGGCCGGTGTGGGCGGTGAGGTCCGCCACCGTCAGCGGGCGCCCGTCAGCAAGCTGCGCGAAGACGGCGCGCGGGGCCGATCCCGGCACTGTAGAGGCAGAGCGCATGCTCGGGATCGTAGTCCGCTGACGATTAACGTCAATTCCGTTGTTAACAGCGTCTTCTCCGCTCGGTCTTCAATCTATTGACGGCCGAGCGGAGCATGCCTAGGGTTGCCCGCGTGTCGACCTCACCGACGAGGTTGCTCCGACCGCGGTTGCCCATCGATGAAGGGATGCCGATCTCCAGCCGCACCCCCTTGTGCCGACCGCCGGCCGGAGCGCCCCCTCCCCGGCCGGCGGTCGGCACAACTCCCGCACCCCCCACCGAGAAGGGCCAGCGATGACCGTTCGCAGACGAACCCTCAGCGCGGCGATCGCCATCGGGCTGGCCGCCACGGCCACCGCACCGGCAGCCGTGGCCGCCGACGGCAACCGCGGCCGGCCCGGCACCGGCATCACGAGTGTCACGGCGATCACACAGATCTTCACGTTCGGTCAGGAGGTCGCCGCCGTCGCCGTCGAGTACCCGGCCGTGGTGAACCCGCGCACCCTGGACCTGGGCACGTTCACCGTGTCGGACAGCATCTACAACTTCCGCTTCAGCCCGCTCGAGGACCTCGCGACACGCGCGGACCGCACGATCACGCGGGTGTACACGAACGACGAGGCGACCATCGACCCCGACGGCACGTCCGAGCCCGGGCGGTTCGTCATCATCGAGCTCGACCCCGCCGACGCCGGCGGCAACACGGTCATGCGGTCGACGTGCTCGGGCTTCCTCTGCTACGAGAAGATCAACCCCGACCTGCCCACGGAGGTCGTCCAGAACGAGGACGTCTACGCCCAGCCCGGCAACGGCCAAGGTCGCGGACGCGTGCTGGCCGAGGCCGGACCGACCAGCCACCCGCTGTCGGGCGAGACCGTCAACCTGCTCGCTGACGAGTTCCACTACGAGACCTACCTCCACGCGGGCATGGCGGTGCCGTACGCGTACCACCTCCCGGCCGACTACGACCCGGCGCGCGAGTACCCGCTCGTGGTCGTCCTGCCGGGCTGGGGCTCGGGCTACAACGGTGTCAACGAGGGCGTCCAGGTGGCCGTGGACATCAGCACGACAGCCTGGCTGCAGGAGGAGTGGACCGGCTCGGACGAGGACGTGATCGTGCTGTCGCCACAGACGCAGCGCGTCGGGACGGACGCGGAGTCGGCCGCGATGGTTGCCCTGCTGGACGAGTTCATGGGTCGGTTCAGCGTGGACGGCGGCCGGGTGTACGTGCAGACCTTCTCCTGGGGCTCGACCCTCGCCTGGGACGCCATGGCGGACCGCCCCGGCATCTTCGCGGGCGTCCTGATCGCCGCCGGCTTCCCGGTCAGCGCGGCGCAGGCGGCGCTGATCGCCCAGGACCTGACGCCGGTCTGGATCACACACGGCACGAACGACCCGGTCCTCCCGGTCACCTTCGGCCAGACGTCCGTGCAGGTGCTGCGCGACGCCTATGTCGCCGCCGGGCTGGATCCGGCAGCTGCCGCCGACCTGGTCCGCTACACCGAGTTCCCACCCGAGGCGTACGCGGTGCCGGACTACCACGCGGTGGTCGGACCCACCTACGAGACGCAGTCGATCCTGGCGTGGCTGTTGGCCCAGGGCGACTGACCAGCTGATCGCTCGGCACCGGCGCCGGCAGGGACAGCTGTCCCTGCCGGCGTCCGTTCGTGCGTGTGTCCGACAGTCGCGCCAGCCAGCCAGATGCGCGGCGACGTCCTACTGCGCAAAGACGACGGTGCCTGTCCCGTCGGTCACGGTGAAGGACCGGGTCGACAGGTCCGCGTCGAGCAGTGCCACGACGCCGTCCTTCTCCCAGCGGAGCGAGAGTCTGCCCTCCGGGGTGTGGGCGACCTCGAGCGCCGCGTCGAAGCCGAACGCCGCCGACGTGTTCCGGAAGCGCAGCAGGGTCAGCTGGTCCCGCACGACCGTCTCCTCCAGACGGGCCGCGACGTCCGCGGCCGTCAGGTTCGTCCGGTTGATCTCCTTGTGGCCGCCCTGCCCGGCGTTCCGCACCGCCTCATGGTCGTTCCGGCCGGCGAACAGGTCCAAGTACCACACCTGCGGCTTGCCGGGCATGAAGAGGTGGATGGCCCGGGCCAGCAGCATCGACCGCTCGTCCTCACCCAGCGCGCTGAAGTACGTGGCGTTGACCTGGTAGTAGAGCGCTCGCTGCCCGTGCAGGCTCTTCACGTGGCCACCCCGCGCCACGACCGTCTCGATGAGGCCGGTGATGCGCTCCTGCGGCACGAGACCATCCAGGTCGAGCAGCGGGATGCCGTCGTGGCAGCCGAGCATGGTGACCGTTCGCAGCCCCTTGTCCCGAACGTCGCGCGCCCACCGGGCGAGATCCTCCCCTGAGCGCCTCTCCAGTGCGTCGAGGACCAGTCCGGGGAGGAAGAAGTCGTACGTCAGGTATCCCTCGGCCGCGATTCGCTCGTGGGTCCGCTCCCGGTAGCTCGCGTGGATCTCCGGCAGGAGCGTCACGCCATACCGGTCCGCAAGCTCGCGGACCCCCTTCAGCAGGTCCCAGGTCTCCGGGTCGTTCAGGAAGTTCCGCTTGCCGGGAGACTTCGGCGCGTACGCGAACGCGTCCAGCCGGACGATCCGCGCGCCGTAGGCAGCGAGGGTGCGCAGGGTCCTGTCGTAGTACTCCCACACGAGCGGCGACCCGATGTTGACGTCCATCTGGCCCATGTAGCGCCGACGGGACGCCAGCAGCTCCAGGACTCCTTCGCGGAATCGCTCGAGGCGGCCGAGCGGGATCTCCTCGGGCGGTGTACCGGCGTCCAGCGCTCGGTTGACGACGTCTGCCAGCTCGTTCGCCGAGCCGTACTGGATGTCCAGCGCCGCCATGAGGTCCTGGACGTCGAGGCGTCCGAACCGGACCTCCTGGTAGAAGGTGTTCCAGTACGGGACGTCGCGGCCGTCCGGGAAGCGGACCATCAGGATCGGCAGCCCGGGCTTCCGGAAGAACATGTCCTCGATGAGCTCGGGCCGCGGCTGGATGTACCCACCGTCGGTCATCTCGCCACGGCCGTCCCAGAACCGGTTCCAGTCGACGAAGAAGTCGCGGTACGCCGACCCTTCGCCGTTCCTGACGACGTCCTGGAACTCCTTCGAGAGGACCGAGAGGTGGTTGACGACGAAGTCGAGCTTCAGGTCCAGGCCGAGCGAGCGGATCGCGTCCAGGTCCGCCTGGCTTGCATACATCTCGTTGAGGCCGTAGTCGATCACGGAGAAGCCGCGATCCAGGTCCGTGTTGAAGAGGCTGGGCAGGATGTAGAACGACCCGAAGGCGCCGGCGAGGTCCGGCCGTGCCACCAGGTCGACGATGTCGGCGAGCCGACCGCCCATGCTGTCCGGGTACGCGTTCAGCATCGGCCGGGCGTCGATCGGCGCGGCGTCAGACATGTGCCCCGCTCGCCGTCTGCGCCATCGCCCGGCGGTACTCGTCGTACGACATCGCGTCACCACCCTTGGACAGGATGATCCGCGCCTTCTTGGCCTGCGATGCCAGCAGCTCCTGCTCGATCTCCAGGACCGTCGCCGTGAACGGGCTGTCGGTCGCACCGTCGCGGTTCCGGGCTTTGCGGTGGGCCAGTGTCTCTGCAGGGGTGCTGTTCAGGAGCACGGGGATGTCGACTCCGTGCAGGAAGTCGCTCATGCCGTGCGTCCACTCGATGACGAGGACGTGCACTGAGGAGAAGTCGACCTGCTCGTACCAGAGGTCGGCCTCCGCGCGGCCCATCCTCTTCAGCCAGATGGCGTCAGCGCCGTTGCGGAACTGCCCGACGGCGTCCGACAGCTCCTCGAAGTCGATCTCCGCGGGGGTGCCGAGGTAGCCCCTGAGCGCCGTGCGGCCTGCCTGCTGATAGACGGTGAGCCATGGGTCGTCGGCCGCACGACCAGGATCGGCATCGGCCCCAGCAGCACCGAGCCGACGGAGCGCCAAGGCGCGTTCAGGCGTGTACTGCCCGCTCTCGACCACGCCGCGGAGACCGCCCTGCCGGAAGACCCGGAGCCGTTCTGCATCGTTGTGCGCGGGGATCCGCCGGGGGTAGTTGTCGCCGGAGAGCGTGTAGCAGCCGGCGCCCACGGCGCGGAGGTGGAAGGACAGCAGCGATGCGATCTCAGACTTGCCGACGCCCGAGCCGCCAGCCACCGCTACGACGGCGCGGCCGGCACCGCTCTCGCCGAGTGCGCTGAGCAGCTTCTCGACGAGCAGGGGGAAGAGCCTGGTGGCCTTCGCGATGTGCGAAGGGGCGATGCTGACCTGGTCACCCGGCATGTCGCCGTGCGGGATGTCCTCGGGAACGGGCGTCGGCGTCCACGGCAGGCATGCTCGCAGCGTCCGCGCCAAGTCGTCGGTCATCGCCCTGCGCCCTCGGGGGCAGGTACGGCTGTCGCTGTCGCGGCCGGAGCGGCTGCGCCCTCGGGAGCGGCTGCGGCCGCGGCCGAGCCGGTCGAGGATCACAGGAGCCGGGTCAGCCAGCGCAACCGCGCCTCCCGTGCGTCTCTGGACACCGCCGCTCCGGGTGCGAGGAAGTCGAACCCGTGGATTCCTCCGGGCCACACGTGGAGCTCAGCCTCGCCGCCGCACAGCCAGATCAGCCCCGCGTAGGCGATGGCCTCGTCGCGGAACGTCTCCGCCGAGCCGACGTCGATGAAGGTCGGCGGCAGCCCGCTGAGATCCGACGCACGCCCGGGCGCCGCGTAGATCGGCACCTCCGCGCTGCCGGCGAGGTCGGCGAGGTACGCCCCCCACGCGGTCGCGTTCGCCGATCGGTCCCAGGCGCCGTAGCCAGCCATCTGGACGGCCGACGCGCTGTCGTTGCGGTCGTCGAGCATCGGGAAGATGAGCATCTGCCCGGCGAGCGAGGGGCCTCCGCGATCCCGCGCGAGCAGCGCCGTGGCCGCTGCCAGGCCACCCCCGGCGCTGACGCCCTCGATGACCACCCGACCCGGGTCGAGTCCCAGCACGGCGGCGTTCTCGGCGAGCCAGACCAGCGCCCCGTAGCTGTCCTGGAGGGCAGCCGGGTACGGGTCCTCGGGTGCCAGGCGGTACTCGACGGAGGCGACGGCGCAGCCGGCCTGAGCTGCGAGCCCGACGGTGAAGACGACGTCGTCGTACACCGAACCCGCGACCATGCCACCGCCGTGGAGATGGACGATGAGCGGCAGCGGCCCGGGAGCCGACGCCGGCCGCAACAGCAGGACCGTCACGTCCGAGGAGCCATCCTCACTCGGGACCCGGTGGGTGGACATCGCGAAGCGGCCGTCGCCCGTGAGGGCTCCCGCGTCGGGTGGTACCGAGCGCAGGCGCAGCCCAGCGATCTGATCAGGCGCCAGCGTGGTGACGACCTGGTCGCGCTCTGCGCGCAGGACCGCCTCGACCTCCGGGTCGATGGGTGGGCGAACGGTCATCGGCTCATCCCTTGAGCGATCCCTGGAGGAGCGCCGAGACGAACCTGCGCTGGAAGATCAGGAACACGAGCAATGTCGGGGTGAGGATGAGCAAGGATCCGGCGCACAGCAGTGGGATGTCGGTGCCCCACTGCCCTTGGAAGGCGCCCAGGGCTCCGGCCATCGTGCGCTGGGTGGGGTCGTCGAC
>JAENWO010000347.1 GCA_016649925.1 Actinomycetales bacterium | reverse complement strand
TCGAGGCCGAGCGCCCGCACGGTCCGGGTAGCCACCTCGCGCGTCCCGAGCAGGCTCACGTCCGTCGCCATGGCGGACTCGCCGTCGAAGTTGGTGGGGTGGACCATGAGCAGCGTGGTCGAGGCCTTGCTGTTCGGCGGGAGCAGGAAGACGGTGGACACGCCGAGCACCGCACCGAGCAGGGCGGCAAGGACCCACCACCGCCGGTCGCAGCGCAGCGCGCTGCGCAGGTAGTGCCAGGTGCCGAGGAGCGGACCTGGAGTCCCCGTCAGCTCCTCGTCGCCGACCTCGTCCTCGATCCGCCAGGTTAAGTCGATCACCGACGCCTCCGCCGTGACTCCAGAGGGGTGGCCTCCGTGGCGCTGGCCGACCCGGTCATCAGCGACGGCAGCGGCACCTTGACCGCCCGGTCGGACGCGAGCAGCCGGCCGGTCGAGCGGTCGAACGGGTCGGCGTTCACCACGACGGTGCAGGAGATGGGGTGACCGGCGTCGTCGGCGGCGAGCGCCACCTTGGCGAGCTCGTCGGCCGTCGCCGCCCCCGCCGTGACCGCGAGCAGGGTCACCACGGCGCCGTCGACGGTATGCAACTCCGGCCGCTCCCGGTCCACCACGGCGAGCTGCAGGGTGAGGTCCGCCGGAAGGTCGACGTCGTGGCGGGGGTCAACGAACAGGCCGGGGCGCGGCTGCTCATCCGGAGCGATGCCGAAGAAGGCAGCCCAGAGCGCGCTGGCCGACTCGTGCCGCTGCGCCGCGACCAGCCGGGTGCGCAGACCTGTGGACGCCGCGAAGGACGCGACTTGCGGGCCCAGGGCCAGCGCATGGGAATCGCCGGCGAGGGTGACGACCAGCACGCTGGGCGACGCCGCGGCGGTCGACGGTTGGACCGCGCGGCTGGCCGGGTTACCCGGCGTGAGGAGTCGGACCAACTGCCGCAGTGTCCAGGTGTCGACATTGGGCGGTGCGTAGTTGCCCAACAGGCTGGTCCACCCTGCGACCGACCGCGGGGAGTGCGCCCGCAGCGATGCCACCACAGGGATGCCGATGGCGTCGGCGACCTGGTCGCGCGAGTGCACGGTGCGCTCCCGGCGCACCTTGATGAGGACCACCAGCGACGCCAGAAGAGCCATGGCCAACGCGCCGAGACCGCCGTACAGGCCATAGCTCAGCAGCAGCGGAGTCCGGACGGCTGGGGACGCGTGCTGGATGACGCTCGCCGAGGCGCCTGCACGCGGGACTGGCTGCTCGGTCGCGTCGATCTCTGTGCCGATCTTGTCGATCTGTAGCGCGAGGTTGGCCTGCTGGGCGGTCAGCGCGGCGAGAGCGGAGGCGTCCGCCCGGCCCTCGGACGTGCGTAGGTCGGCACCCCTGAGCCGGGCCTGGGTTAGCTTGATCTGACCGTCGACGGTGCCGAGTTCGTTCTTGAGGGTGGCGGCCCGGTCCGCGAGCGCGACCCGGGCTTCCTCGTCGACCGTGCTCGCCGCCCGTTCGAGGTAGTCGAGCTCGCCCTGCGCGACGGCCTCGCACAGGGCGCGAGCCGCGTCGGGGGTCAGATCGCGGGCGGTGATCAGCAGCACGTCCTCGGTGGGAGCCTCGACGTCAACCCGCTGCGCCACCTCGGCGAAGCGGAGCTCCGGGCGGACCGCGCGGCCCGCCGGACCGAGAACGGCGTCACTGAGGACGATCTGGACCTGCGTGTCGATGGCGTGGACGGATGATGCCTGGGGGCCTACGGGGGCGGGAGGGAGAAGCACCTTGCTCGTGCTGCTGTAGACCGGGGGTGCGAGATATGCCAGCGCCCCGCCACCGATCCCGCCCAGCGCTGCCGCGAGCAGCACGACGCCGAAGCGGCGTCGCACGATGTGCCACATCGACGTGAGATCGATGGCCTGCTCGCTCACCCTCGCCTCCCGCTGCCGGTCAGGACGCTGTCCTTGGCTGCGCCTCCGGCCGCGCCCGGCCGACCTCCCTGGGACGACACGGTGAGCACAGTGGTCAGGGTGAGTACGCCCGTCCACTCGCCCGCACCCACCAGCGTCATACTGGCGACGCGCTCACCGAACCGCGGCGAGTACCAGCCCAGCACGGGGTCGGTCTCACCGCGGTGGGCCGACCAGAGCAGTCCGTTGGGGAGTTGCAGCACCGCGCCGCCCGGCCCGGATCTGCCGTCCCAGGACAGGTGCGCCTGCCTGTCGGCGAGGTGCACCTCGACCTCGGGCCCGACGTGCCAGGCGAGCCGCAGTGCGTGACGGGCAGAGCCGTGGAGGGTGTCCCGGAAGGTGATCGTGCGTCGCCCGGCGTCGAGCTCGACACACCGCACGTGGGTCAGGTCCGGGTCGAGGCGGGTGTAGCCGGCATGGCTCCCGGTCCAGGTTTGCACGTCACCGGACACGGCCGTGTGCGACACCGCCGCGTCGGCCTGTGTGGTCCAGAGGAACGGGCCGCCCTCGACCGACTGGTTGGTGCCGTCAACCTCGATGGTGTTGTGCGCCAACGTCGACCGGAAGTACCGGCGCCACTCGGGGTCGCCGTGGTAGCAGAACGTCCCGGGGTCGACCAGCACCTCGACACCGTCACAGCGCACCTCGGCGGAGAGGGCGTCGGCGTGCGCGTGGGCCGCGATCGACAGGAACCCGTGCGGGCCGCCGTCGAGGCGGCACCAGATCTCCGGCCCGTCGACGGACGGCGTGCGCAACAGGTGGATCCCTGCGTCGGCGAATGCCGTGGGCGCGACCTGCGGCCGACCTTTCACGTCGGCGGGCGTCGCCAGCGCCCCGAGGACGACGCCGGCCACGCTCACGCGGATGACCGGCCACCATGCCGGTCCCCCTAGCACGCCCGCGCCGACGCCCAGCAAGGCACCCCACGGGTCCAGCTCGGGATCGTCGACGACGAGTGCCCGGCCCTCGTCCCCGTCACCCTGCCGCGGCGGCTGGCCTGCGGCGTCGACGAGGGCGGCGGCGACGTCGAGCGAGGATGCCAGCAGCGCTCGCGTTGCTGGCGTCAGTGGGTATCCGGCCCGGTCCCCTTCGACTAGCGCCACCAGGCCCAGCTCGGACACGAACCGGTGGTAGTCAGTGGCCAGTTCGCGGTTGACGCCGCTCGGAAAGGTGTTGGCGGCCAGGGTCTCCTCGAGCTCGGCGGCGGCGTCCTCGCGCCAGGCCGCGCTCTCGGTGAACCAGGGGAAGGCGCAAGCGGCGACGAACCGCCCCACGGCCTCGGCGACGACGTGGTTGTTGGCGGAGGAGCCCCGGCTGCGGAACGCGGCGAGGTACTCCTGGTGCCACCGGATCTGGTGCAGCGCCGCGGGGTTGTTCTCGAAGAGGTCGTGCGCGCCGGCCCAGCCGTCGAGCAGCCGACGCACCCAGACCCAGCTGGTGAGCCGGACACCCACCTCGATCCCGCTCGTCCAGTGCACACCCGAGAGGAACGGGTTGGCCGCCCACCAGGAGCGCAGCTGGGAGTCGATGACCGCCGTATACCGCTCGTCGCCGGTCAGCCACCAAGCCGCCGCGAGGAGGGTGAGGTGGTGGTGGCGTGATAGTTCCCACACGGACTTGATGTTGCCCGTCACCCTCTCGTCCCGGTGATCGATCCGGAACGCGTAGAGGTCCTGAGGCGCGCGACGCCCGGTCACGACGTCGTGGAACCAGTCGGGCTCGGCGATATCTGGCCGTGGCATCCCC
>JAENWO010000427.1 GCA_016649925.1 Actinomycetales bacterium | reverse complement strand
AGGTCCACCCGGCCGGGGTGCAGTCGCGCGATCGTGGCGGATTGCTCCACGGCCTGCGTCGCGCTCGTGTGGGCGAGGAGCACCGCGCCCGAGCCCACCCGGATGTGGCGGGTCCGTTCCGCGACGAGTGCGGCCAGCACGGCCGGGGCGCTCGACGCGACCCCCGGCGTGAGGTGGTGCTCGGCGAACCAGATCCTCGAGTACCCAAGGTCCTCCGCCTGCTGCGCCAGCTCCACGGACTGGCCCAGCGCCGCCGCAGCGTCGGACCCGCTCGAGATGGGGCTGAGGTCCAGGACGGAGAGCGTGGTCCGGATCACTGGTACACCCTCATGCGCCCACCGCCACCGTGCGGGCACGTGCCGGCCGGCGCGCGGCCGGCCGGGCAGCGGGCGTCTGGGCTCCCACCACAACCGGGGCCTGGGAACGCAGGCCACGGGCGGTCAGCTCAGGCACCACGTCCTGCACCAGGGCGATGACGTCCGTGGGCACCGACGCGGGGATGACGGTGAAGCCGTCCGCAGCTCCGGCACGGACCCAGCTGTGCCACAGCGTGGCCAGGTCCGCGGCCGTACCGACTGCGCGCAGGCCGCCGGCGCTCGGCCCACCCTCAAGCGCGGCGAGCAGCTCCCACCGGGCCTGGGCGCTGCGCTGGTCCCCGGAGATCACGGTGTGGATGTCGACGAGCACTCGGACGTCCTCCGGGCGGCGACCCCACTCGCGCGCCGCCTCCCGGATGCTCGCCCGGGCGAGCCGCGCCTCCTCAAGGGTGCTGACGGTGAGCCGCGCGATGTCCGCACGGGCGGCGGCGAGCTCGAGGTCGAGCGGGCTGCGGACACCGACGACGACGAGCGGGCGGGCCCGCTCGGGGGCACCGGCGACCGGCCCGGTGCGGTGGCGGGCGGTGGGCGCCGACCAGGCGGAGATCACCGCGTCCACCGCCCGAGCGCTGCTGCGGTGGGACGCCGTCGACGGCTCCACCTGCCATCCGGCGCGTTCCGCGCTGGCACGGTGAACGCTCGTGATCGCGCCGGCCACGTGCGCAGGCTCGGTGACGCCGAGGGGGACCGTGGCGACGAGGGTTGCCCGATGAGTGTGCCGGGACAGGCGCGAGGCGGCGACCGCTCCGTCCAGCCAGGCGTCACGCCGCCAGGATCCGCCCAGCCGGAAGGAGGAGTCCAGCGCGAGGAAGTCGACGCCGCCGCGGTCGGCGAGGGAGGCGAGGCCGGCGAGGCGGCCCATGATGAACGACTCGGCCTCGGTGTCCTCGGAGCGCTGCCAAGCGCGGGGGGCGCCGGTGCCGGAGAGGTCGAGGCCGATGATGGACTTGTGGGTGGTCAGGGACGAGGGGAACTGCGCCATGGGGAAACTCACGCCTTCGAGGGGTCGAGGAGAAGGCTCGGTCACTCGGGTCCACGCCGGACGTGTCACGCGCCGGGCGGATGTGGACCTGCGAACCGAGGGTGATGCCGAGGGGCGTGTGCCCGAGGCATCGGGTGAGGTTCGGCTCAGGCCGGCATGGAGCAACAGCACATGACGAAGGAGAGGTGACGCAGCGCGGTCGCTTGTGTCCTGTCCTTGATCATCTGCCTGGTAGATCCTTCTTCTCGGGCGCCAGAGGCGTCGGTGCGCTTGTTCCGTACCGTGTGGCCGGAACCAGGTCGTCACCCGGGGCACCCCACCGCATCTGGAGGGTTGCCGGCCAGCTAGCCGGGGCTGATCGCTGACGCTCAAGACCTTTGGCTTGAACAGTAGACATCGCCCGCGGGGCGTGTCAACGCTCGATCCCCGGGCGTCCATCATCCGGACGCGGCGGTTCCCCTCACCCCACGGCCGAGCTGTGGGACGGCCGTCCCGCTCGGCCTTGCGGCTCCTCTCCCGCTCCGGTGAGCGCCATGCCCAGCTGAGGTGAACGGCTCGATGGCCGGGTCGACGACGGGAGCCAGCGGGGGCAGCCCGAGGTTGCCGCGCAAGGTCGAGGTGCCGTCCTCCCCCGATGGGTCCGGCCACGTGCGCCGGGGTACCGGACGCCGTGACGGGTTCCTGCTTGGCCACCACCAGCTCGTGCACGGAGAGCTTCTTCTGCAGCGCGAAGGCGTACCACTCGTTCGCCCGCTCCAACGGGTCTTGGACGCCCGTCGTGCGACCCTGCACCACCCGCGGGTCGACGAGGCTCGCGCCCGGCGCGGGTGGGGCCTCGTCGGGGTCGACGTCGGAGACACGTCTCACCATCCGGGACGGCGTAGGTCACGCGGAGCGCGGTCCCGGGCCGGGGTTAGCGTCGGTACCGCGGGCCTGCCGGGCCCGGCCACACGACGGCCCGGCCACACGACGGATGGGACTTACGCGATGACGACTTCGATCACCGGCGTCAGCGGGAACCCGCGACCCGGCTCACGCACGCTGCGGCTGACCGAGGCGGTCGTCGCCCGGGTGGCACAGCTCCTGGAGCCCGCCGGGCCGGTGGACCAGGCGGTGGTCGACCTCTCCGCGCTCGCCGGGCAGCTGTTCGCCCCGACGCACCCCACCACGGACGCGGCGCTCGAACGGGGAGCCGCCTCCGCCGTCGTCGTGGTGGTGGCCACACCCGTCGACAAGGCCAGCGACCCGGGTCTGCTCAAGTCCTTCCTGGACCTCGACGGAACAAACGGGCTCCGGGGCACGGTTGCACCTCCTGTGACCGTCAGCGCGAATCCCGCGCACCTCCTCGCGAGCGAGGTGCACCTGCGTCCCCTCCTCGTCGAGCTCGGCGCGAGCGTGCCGACGCGCGCGCTCATCGTGGCTGAGCCCGCGCCGGCCAGCCTCGGCGACGGCCTGGACACCTGGTTCAGCGAGCACGGGGCGCTGCTCGCGCACGCCGTCGCGGTCCGCACGCACGCCGTCGCGGTCC
>JAENWO010000425.1 GCA_016649925.1 Actinomycetales bacterium | reverse complement strand
GGCAGAGCTCCCCATCGGCGCGGCGCCGATCGGCGCCGCGCCGCGTCGCTCCTACCCTGGCCCCGCGCCGCGCCGCTCGTACCCTGGTGCGATGTGTGCGCCCACGTCCACGTCCACGCGTCACACGCCGGCGCTCGAACGCACCACGCGCCGGTGGTCGCGCACGGTGGGCACGGTCCTCATCGGAACGGGGCTGGGCTCCACCGCCGTCGTGCTCGGGATCGGCGAGAAGTACTCCGGCGGGTGGGTCGTCCTCGACTGGATCCTCATGATCGCCCTTGTCGTCATGGTCATCACGTTCGCGATCGGGGCCTTCTGGTCCGCCGCCGTGCTGCTGCGTCAGCTCGTCGTCCGCCTGTCCCGCCGTCGGGCCCTGCGCGCCTTCCCCGCCGCGAACGGGTGGTGAGTGCCTGACCGGGCTGGGAGAAAGAGTTCAACAGCGAAGTGAACAGGATCCGCTACATGATCGAGCGGACCATCGCCCACCTCAACACCTAAAGAATTCTCCACCCGGACTACCGCCGAACTATACCTACATTCACCACAACCATCGCAGCAGTGATCGCCCTCCATTTCTATAGAATCGGCTGTGAATAACCCTCCATCATTGCCCACCTGTGTGATGTGGTGCCCGTTGTGGTGAGGGTGGAAACTACGGGACGAGGATGCCGCGCCCGATCAGGCGGCCGGCTTCCAGATCCGCGATCGCGTCGTTCGCGGCGTCCAGCGGATAAACCGTGGTATGAAGTTTGACGCGTCCCTGGGCGGTCAGCGTCATCAGTTCGACGAGGTCGTTGTAGGTGCCGACCAGGTTGCCGATGACATTGATCTCGCGCGAAATGATCTCGATCGTGGGCAGGTTGACCGCTCCGCCATAGCCGATCACATAGTGCGACCCGCGATTGCGCAGAAGGCGAGGAGCCAGGAGTTCTGCGCCACGCTCGCCTACGAAGTCGAAGACGACCTGCGCTCCGCCGCTCGTGATGTCGAGCACCCGCTTCTCGACATCCTCGTCGCTCGTCGAGAGGACGGTGTGGTGAGCGCCGATCGATTTCGCGAGCCCCAGCGCTTCCTCGCTGCGGTCCACGACCGTGATCGTCGCGCTGGTGATGGCGGCGAGCGCCTGGACGCCGATGTGCCCGAGGCCGCCCGCTCCGACGACGACGGCGTGCGTGCCGGGGAACAGGACATCCGCCGCCTTGCGCACCGCATGGTAGGCCGTGAGTCCGGCATCGGCGAGTGCGGCGACGTCACGCGGTTGGACACCGTCCTCGAGCCGGACGACGGCGCGCGCGTTCGTCAGGAGTTGTTGCGCCATTCCGCCGTTGGTGTTGAGGCCGGGGAAAGTCGCATTCTCGCAGTGCGAGTCCTGCCCGATCCGGCAGGCGGGGCAGAGGCCGCAACTGGTGAGCGGGTGCATGATGACGGTGTCACCCGGCTTGACGTTGTTCACGGCACTGCCGACCTCACGCACCCATCCAGCGTTCTCATGGCCCAGGATGTAGGGCAGGCTGGGGTGCTGGATCGGGTCCCACTGGCCCTCGATGATGTGCAGGTCGGTGCGGCAGAGGCCTGCGGCGCCGACGTCCACGATCACGTCCCACGGGCCGGTGATGGTCGGCTCGGCCACCTCGTCAATCGTCGGGTGCTCACCATAGTGGTGCAGTCGAAGGGATTTCATACGCTCCTCCTCGTCGAGGTTGTCCCGCCCGTCGTTGAACTTCGGTGGCGGTCCTCGTGATCGTCAGGCGGCGATCAAGGGTTCATTATGACTGACGGTGCCGACAGTTTCAGCGGCGAGGTGCTGGTCGGGTGCGATTCGCAGTGCTGGCAGGTGCAGGTGACCGTTGACGCGACGGAGCTGTGTGTGTGGTGTGCTCATGTCGTCCACCCTGCGCGCCACGGTCAGGTGTATCCAGGGCGCGCTCAGCCTGGGAGCACGCGACCGTCGAGATACCGACCGGTGAGCGTCGACGGGTGCCGGGGCTGCGCCGTGAGGAGCTCGCCCGGCTCGCGGGGCACGCCCGGGCAGGCCCCGCCCACGCCCGGGCGCATCAACGACCACGCGCGGCCGAGCTAGAGCTGGGTCTGATCACGCTCGACTGCGACAACCTTCAGCTGCCCGACGCCGAGCAGAGGGTGATCATCTACGCGGCGGAGCCCGGGTCCCCGGCCGCCGAGGCGCTGGCGCTGCTCAAGGTGGTCGGCACGCAGGACCTCACCTCCCGCGGCGCGCCGAACGTCCGTTGAGGGGCGCCGGGGCCCGCGCGCGGACCGAGGTCGACCGGCAGTCGGGCCAGGCGGCAAGATCAGACCATGGATACCCCGCCTGGGCGGACGCCCGCCGTCGACGAGTCCCTCACCTCCTTCCTGGGCTCCTTCCAGCGCCTGGCGGAGATCGCCGCCGAGCAGAGCCAGCGAGAGCGGACCGCCGGTTGCGAGCCACTCGTCCCGGTGCTCCAGGCGCACCTGGGCACCGACCCGCGCACGCTGCCCGTCCTCACCGAGCAGCTGAGCATCCTGCGCGCTGTCGACGCCGACGTGGCGCTCGAGCACGTCATCGCCGGGTACGGGGGCGGCGGGCTGATCGGCATCGGTGGCGGCGAGCAGCGCTGGAACTCCAGCCTGAGCGAGATCGTCCAGCACGCCGGGCAGTACGGCCGGTTCCCGGTGGGACCCGTGGACTACCGCATGGTGCCGGTGGGGCCGGACACCGAACGCTCCGCGATCAGCTTCGGGCTGCACCTCTTCCACGTCGCCCGCGACGGCGCCAGCCAACCCGTCGCGGTGCTCGAGCGGGGCGGGAACCCAGAACTCCTGACATAGCTGCGGGGTGAGCCCCCGGATTCCGTTGTAGGACAACCTTTCTCGGCGTGTTGATCCCTGTCCGCTTGGCTCTACTGTGAGATTATTCTCTTATGGGTTCAGTGATGAGG
>JAENWO010000545.1 GCA_016649925.1 Actinomycetales bacterium | reverse complement strand
GCCGAAGGCCCGCACTCCCCCGGCGGCCCGGATCGCGTCGTGCACCGCGCGGTGCGCGGGGACGACGAACGTGTCGGCGCCGAGGTCGTCGAAGGATGTTGCCAGGGCATACTGCGGCAGCTGCAGGACCACCTCGAGCACCTGCCGCTCCAGCCGTGCCACCGGGTCGTCGCGGTTCACCGCGGGATCCCGCTCCCCGTGCGAGCGTGGCGCCCGGGGGTCGACGCCCGGGCGTCCGAGACCCCGGTCCCGGCCCTCCGGCGCAGCCGGACCGGGGCCCGCTCGGGCGGCCCGCGTGACGGCCTGGCGCACCGACGCCTCGTCCATGCTGAGCCAACCGGCCAGTTCACGGGCGTACTCGCCCCGCAGGGCGTGATCGCGGATCCTGGCCACCACCGGGACACCGGCCCGCAGTCCTGCCACGCGACCCTCGGCGGTGTTGAGGTCGACGCGGCCCAGGACGGAGCGGATCGCGAACGCGAAGAGAGGTTCGCGCTCGGCGACGAGCGCGCGCACCGCGGCGTCGCCCCGGTTCTGACGCAGGTCGCACGGGTCCATCCCGCCGGGCTCGACGGCTACGAACGTCTGGGAGGCGAACTGCTGGTCCTCCCCGAACGCGCGCAGCGCCGCCTTCTGGCCGGCCTGGTCGCCGTCGAACGTGAAGATGACCTCGCCGCCGTGTGTGCCGCCCGAGGCGAGCATCACGCCGGCGGCCGCATCTGCGCTGTCCCCGATCAGCCGGCGCACGATGCGGACGTGGTCGGGCCCGAACGCCGTGCCGCAGGTGGCGACGGCGGTCCCGACCCCGGCGAGGTGCATCGCCATCACGTCGGTGTAGCCCTCCACGACCACCACCCGCTTCTCCTTGGCGATGGTGCGTTTGGCGAGGTCGATCCCGTACAGCACCTGGGACTTCTTGTAGACCGCCGTCTCGGGGGTGTTGAGGTACTTGGGCCCCTGGTCGTCCTCGTACAGCTTGCGCGCCCCGAATCCGACGACGTCCCCGGTCACGTCCCGGATCGGCCAGATCAGCCGCCCGCGGAAGCGGTCGTAGGAGCCCCGGTTGCCTTGGGAGAGCAGGCCCGACGCCGTCAGCTCAGGCTCCGTGAACGCCCGGCCCCGCAGGTGGCGGAGCAGGTGGTCCCAGCCCTTGGGGGCATACCCGACGCCGAACTGGGCGGCGGCTGACCGGTCGAAACCGCGTTCCGCGAGGAACGTTTGCGCCGCGCCGGCCTCGGCTCCCCCGAGCTGCTCGACGAAGAACTCCGCGGCCACCCGGTTCGCCTCGATGAGGCGCTGGCGTCGACCTGGCTCCTCCCTCGGGCGGCGAGCTCCGCCGTCGTCCTCGTACCGCAGCTGTAGCCCGACGCGGGCGGCGAGGTGCTCGACGGCGTCGGCGAACGTCAGGTGGTCCAGCTTCTGCACGAACGAGATGACGTCCCCGCCCTCGTCGCAGCCGAAGCAGTGCCACAGGCCGAGCTGGGGGCGGACGTGGAAGGAGGGGGTGCGCTCGTCGTGGAACGGGCAGAGTCCCTTCATCGAGCCCACGCCGGCGCTCTTCAGCGTGACGTGCTGGCCGACGACCTCCTCGATCTTCGCGCGCTCGCGCACGGCCGCGATGTCCTCGCGACGGATCAGGCCAGCCATGCCGATGAGTCTAGGTGGATCCCATGCTCGTCAACGCCGTCCGAACAACTTCCACGCGGATACCACGGCGCCCGGCGTGACCACGGCGCCGGGGAGGATCAGCGGCTCCACGGCACCGTCGAACCCGGCGCCGGGGAGGACCAGGACAGCAACGCTCACGACGAGCGTGACCGTCCACCTCGGCACGGCGAAGACGCCCCGGGGCGCTCGCGGCACCCGTCCTGCGGG
>JAENWO010000038.1 GCA_016649925.1 Actinomycetales bacterium | reverse complement strand
GATGCGACCCCGCGGTGCCCGTCGATTTCCCGACCAAGGACGAGGAGGTCCGGTGAGCGATCGCACCCGACTGACGGACCTGGCCGACCAGGCCGGTGTCAGCACCGCGACGGTCTCGCGCGTGCTCAACGGCAAGTCGGGCGTCTCCGCCCAGACCCGGCAGTCGGTCCTGGCAGCGCTCGACGTGCTCGGTTACGAGCGGCCGGAGAAGCTGCGCCGTCGCTCTGCCGGGCTGATCGGCCTCGTCGTGCCGGAGCTGACGAACCCGGTGTTCCCGAACTTCGCCCAGCAGATCGAGTCGGCCCTCGCCCACGCCGGATACACCCCGCTCCTGTGCACCCAGTCCCCCGGCGGCACCAGCGAGGACGAGTACGTCCAGATGCTGCTCGACCACGGCGTGGACGGAATCATCTTCGTCTCGGGACTGCACGCGGACAGCCAGGCGAGCAGCGACCGCTACCACCGCCTGCGCAGCCTGCGCGTGCCCATCGTGCTCATCAACGGCTACCTCGGGGGCCTGGACGCCGCGTTCATCTCCGCGGACGACGCCGGCAGCATGGATCTCGCCGTCCGTCACCTCGTGTCCCAGGGCCACACGCGCATCGGTCTGGCGATCGGGCCGCAACGGTTCGTGCCCGCCTCGCGCAAGGTCACCGGTTTCGCCCGCGCGCTGCGTGAGCGACTCGGGATCGACGACGTCCGCCCGCACGTCGCCACCTCGCTGTTCTCCGTCGAGGGCGGTCGGGCGGCCGCCGGCGAGCTCCTCGACTCCGGGCACACCGCCATCGTGTGCGGTTCCGACATGATGGCCCTGGGCGCGATCCGCGCGGCGCGCGCGCGCGGCCTCAGGGTGCCCGACGACGTCTCGGTCGTCGGGTACGACGACTCACCTCTGATGGCGTTCACCAACCCCCCGCTGACCACGATCCGGCAGAGCGTGGACGCGATGAGCGCCGCGGCCGTGTCCACCATGCTCGCCGAGATCGGTGGGACCACCGGTCCACGCACCGAGCTGCTGTTCAGCCCCGAGCTGATCGTGCGCGACTCCACCGCGGCCTGTCCCGCCTCAGCCTGACGCCCTCGGCGCAGCACGACGGCACGCCCGACGGCGCTGTCCTGGCCGACGGCGAGCCCAGCGGCCGCCCCGCGTCAGTCTGCGAGCACCGCGGCCACGTGCAGCGCGACTGCCGCCTCAGCCCCCACCGTCGTGGTGAAGGTCCCGTCATCCGCCACCTCGACCGACTCGCCCGCACACTCTCCGTCAACCATCGGTCCCGCGAACACGTCACAGTAGGTCCCCGTCGGGAGCGAGGTGGTCCAGGTGCCCTCGAGCGGTTCGTCGTCCTTGTTCACGACCACGAACCCGGCCTCGCCACGACCGAACGCGATGGTCCGGGAGTCGTCCCACCAGTTCGTCACGGGGGTGTCCACGGTGGTGTTGTGGAAGCCGACCATCCCCGCGATCGCGGGCCAGTCGTGCTGGCACACCCGGTCGCCGTCGTCGTAGCTGGACCCGGGGCCCGACGGCGTCGCGCACGTTGCGTCGAGGACCGCACCGGAGGCGTCCTGCGGCGGACCGGCGTCGCGTTCGGAGAAGGCGTAGCCGGAGTAGACCACAGGGGTCCCGTAGGCGCCTGCGAGCAGGAGCACGTTCGCGAGCACGTACGAGGCGCCGTCGGTGTAGCTCAACGTGGAGGCATTCCGCTCCGTGTCGTGGTTGTCCACGAACACCCGCGCGAACTCGCTCCGCAGGTAGCCCGAGCCGGCGTCGAGATCCGCGAAGGATCGCAGCGAACCGCCCTGCAGCATGCCGATGATGTCCCGGCCCCAGGCGAACTCGTACACCTCCCCGTTGCCGGTGTACTGCTCCGGGACGATCGGCTCACCCGCACCGCGGATGATCTCCTGGATGATCTCGACGTCGTCGGGCAACGGCTCGAGGATCGCCGCGATGTCCTCGGGCACCATGTGTTTGGCAGCGTCGATCCGCAAGCCGCGCACCCCGAGCGAGACGAGGTCCTGCAGGTAGGCGGTGATCGTCGCGCACACAGCCGGTTCCTCGGTGCGCAGGTCGGCGAGGTTGACCAGCTCGCACGTGCGCACCTGGAGGGAGCTGCGGTAGTCGGCGATGTCGTCGTCGGGCGTCAGTCCGCAGCGGTGGAAGTCCTCGGTGGCGTACCGGCCGGGGTAGTCGTAGTGGGTGTACGTCGAGCCGGCCCACCCGGTGGCGGGCGGTGCGGCGTCGTCGATCCCGGTCATGTGGTTGACCACCGCATCGGCGTAGACCTCCATCCCGGCCTCGTTGCACGCGGTGACCATCGCGGCGAACTCCTCGCGCGTGCCCAGCCGGGACTCCACCTGGTAGCTGACAGGCTGGTAGGCGGTCCACCACGCCTCACCGAGGACGTGCTCCTGCGGTGGCGACGTCATCACCCACGCGTAGCCGTCCGGCCCCAGCGTGCTCGTGCACTCGGCGGCGATCGAGTCCCAGGTCCACTGGAACATCTGCACCCCGACCGCCCGCGGCCCTTCGTGCTCCGGCGTCTCGTCGGAGGGCGCGGTGCAGCCCGCCAGGACGGCCATCGCCAGGGCCAGGAGGGCGACGACCGCGCGCGCAGCACGTCGGCGCATCCTCAGCCTCCCGAGACGCTGAGCTCGGCCTCGGCGAGCATCGTGCGCAGCGCCTCGTCCATCTCGCGCGAGTCCAGCCAGCCGTGCGGCACGCTCGGCACCTTCGGGGTGCCGGCCCGGCCGCGTGGGCCTTCGGCTCCGTCCCCGGGGTAGGGCTGGGTGAGGTCGAGCGCAGCGAGCCGCTCGTCCAGCTCGGCCATCGTGCTGACGAGGCCGAGCGCGGCCCGCGCGTCGCCGCCCACGACGTAGCCCTTGAGGTACCACGACATGTGCTTGCGCAGCTCACGCAGCGCCTTGCCCTCGTCGTCGAAGTGCTCCACCATCAGCTCGGCGTGCTCGCGGATCGCGGTTGCGACCTGTGCGAGATCGGGCTGGACCCGCAGGGGTGAGCCGGCGAACCCGGCCACGAGGTCCGTGAACAGCCACGGCCTGCCCTGGCAGCCGCGGCCCACCACGACGCCGTCGCAGCCGGTCTGCTCCACCATCCGCAGCGCGTCCTCCGCGGACCAGATGTCCCCGTTGCCCAGCACCGGGATGTCGGTGACGGCTTCCTTGAGCGCCGCGATGGCGTCCCAGTGGGCGGTGCCGGAGTAGTAGTCGGCGGCCGTCCGCGCGTGCAGGGCGACGGCGGCCACACCCGCGTCCTGGGCACGCCGCCCGGCGTCGAGGTAGGTGAGGTGGTCGGCGTCAACGCCCATCCGCATCTTCACGGTCACGGGGACACCGGAGCCCTGGGTCGCGTCGACGGCGGCGGCGACGATCGCGGTGAACAGCTCGGTCTTCCAGGGCAGCACCGCTCCCCCGCCCTTGCGCGTCACCTTGGGCACCGGGCACCCGAAGTTCAGGTCGATGTGGTCGGCGTGGCCCTCGGTGACGATCATCCGGGCCGCCGCGCGAACGGTGGCCGGGTCGACGCCGTAGAGCTGGACGCTGCGCACCCCCTCGCTCGCGTCGTGGGAGATGATCCGCATCGACTCCGGGGTCCGCTCCACGAGGGCGCGGGAGGTGACCATCTCGGCGACGTAGAGGCCCACCGGCGCGCGGCTGCCGGCTCCCTCGGCAGCTCCCTCGGCTGAACCCTCGGCTGAACCCTCGGCGGCCCGCTCGGCGGCCCGCTCGGCGGCCCGCTCGACTGGCAGTCCAGCGGCCGCCGCGCGTCGGCAGAGCTGCCGGAACGGCGCGTTCGTCACCCCCGCCATGGGCGCGAGCACCACGGGGGTGCCCACCTCGACGGGGCCGATCCAAAGTGACTTCACTCCCCGATTGTCTCAGGTCGTGACGACGTGTCCGACGCCGCGCTCCGCCGTCGGGCCTCGTCATGGCACAGGCGAAGGGGGGCAGGCCTCAGGCGCCGACGAGACGCGCTGCGAGGTAGGACTGCACCTGGTCCAGGGCCACCCGCACCTGAGCCATCGAGTCCCGCTCGCGCACCGTGACGGCCTGGTCGGAGGCGGTGTCGAAGTCCACCGTGAGGCAGAACGGCGTGCCGACCTCGTCCTGTCGGCGGTAGCGCCGGCCGATCGCACCGGCGTCGTCGAAGTCCACGTTCCAGACCTTGCGCAGCTCCTGCGCGAGGTTCTTCGCCACCGGCGAGAGGTCCTCGTTGCGCGAGAGCGGCAGGACGGCGGCCTTGACCGGCGCGAGCCGGGGATCCAGGCGGAGCACCGTGCGCCTGTCCACCCCGCCCTTGGCGTTCGGAGCCTCGTCCTCGGCGTAGGCCTCGACGAGGAACGCCATCAGGGAGCGCGTCAGGCCGGCCGCGGGCTCGATGACGTACGGCACCCAGCGCTCACCGGTGGCCTGGTCGTAGTAGGACAGGTCCGCACCGGAGTGCTCGGTGTGGGTGGTCAGGTCGAAGTCGGTGCGGTTCGCGATGCCCTCGAGCTCGCCCCACTCGCTGCCCTGGAAGCCGAAGCGGTACTCGATGTCGACGGTCCGCTTGGAGTAGTGGGACAGCTTCTCCTTCGGGTGCTCGTAGTGACGCAGGTTCTCGCGGGAGATGCCCAGGTCGGTGTACCAGTCGGTGCGGGCGTCGATCCAGTACTGGTGCCACTCCTCGTCCGTGCCGGGCTCGACGAAGAACTCCATCTCCATCTGCTCGAACTCACGCGTGCGGAAGATGAAGTTGCCGGGCGTGATCTCGTTCCGGAAGGACTTGCCGATCTGACCGATGCCGAACGGAGGCTTCTTGCGGGACGCGGCCATCACCGTGGCAAAGTTGACGAAGATGCCCTGCGCCGTCTCGGGGCGCAGATAGTGCAGCCCCGACTCCTCCTCGACCGGGCCGAGGTAGGTCTTGAGCATCATGTTGAAGTCGCGGGGCTCGGTCCACGCCCCCTTCGTGCCGCAGTTCGGGCAGGCGATGTCGGCCAGGCCGTTCTCGGGCGCGCGGCCCTTCTTCTCCTCGTACTCCTCCTCGAGGTGGTCCGCACGGAACCGGCGGTGGCACGAGGTGCACTCGGTCAGCGGGTCGGTGAACACCCCGACGTGGCCGGAGGCGACCCACACCTTGCGCGGCAGGATGACCGAGGAGTCCAGGCCCACGACGTCCTCGCGGCCGCGCACCATGTTCTGCCACCACTGGCGCTTGATGTTCTCCTTGAGCTCGACGCCGAGCGGCCCGTAGTCCCAGGCGGAGCGGGTTCCGCCGTAGATCTCCCCCGACGGGAACACCAAGCCACGGCGCTTGGCGAGGTTGACGACTGGGTCGATACGGGAGGGCGCTTTGGCCAACGGGATCACTCCTGCAGGTGCGGGCCCGGACCTGGCTGGCTCGGGCGGAAAGTCCAGGAACAGGCTACCCGGCGGCGCCACCACCATTTTGACAAAGATTCCCATCTGCTATGAGAATGGTTCCCATGCACATGAGAATGGTTCCCATGCAGTTTCCCCGACGGAGCGTCGTCCTGCCCGTCGCCGTCGGCTCCGCCCTCGCGCTCGCCGCCTGCGCAGCCCCGGGCGGCATGGACGACGACGGTGGCCGGGTCCCGGGCGGCACCGACGCCCTGCAGGTCCTCACCTCGTTCTACCCCCTGCAGTACGTCACCGAACGGATCGGTGGCCCGGACGTCTCGGTGACGAACCTCACGCCCCGTGGCGCCGAGCCGCACGACCTCGAGCTCTCCCCCGTGGACATCCTCTCGATCGAGTCCTCCGACGTCTTCGTCTACCTCTCCGGCTTCCAGCCGGCGATCGACGACGCCCTCGCCCAGACCGAGGGTCCCCGGGTGCTCGACGTCGCCGGGACGGCCGACCTGCAGGAGGACGGCGACCCGCACTTCTGGCTGGACCCCATCCGTCTCGCCGCGGTCGGCGACACGATCGCCGCGACGCTGGCCGAGGCCGACCCGCAGAACGCTCCCCCGTTCATCGCCAACGCCGCTGAGCTGCGCGGCGACCTGACTGACCTGGACGAGGAGTTCTCCACCACGCTCGCCACGTGTGAGCGGGATGTCGTGGTGGTCAGCCACGAGGCGTTCGGGTACCTGACCGGACGTTACGATCTCGAGCAGGTCGGCATCTCCGGCCTCGACCCGGAGAGTGAGCCGTCCCCCGCGAGACTGGCCGAGATCCGCGACATCGTCGAACGTGAGGGGGTGACGACGATCTTCACCGAGACCCTGGTCAGCCCTAAGGTGGCCGAGGTGATCGCGGCCGACCTCGGCGTCGACGTGGCCCCACTGGACCCGATCGAGGGCCTCGTCGACGACTCCACCGACTACCTCGCGGTGATGCGCGCCAACCTCGAGGCGCTCACCGCCTCCCTGGGCTGCTGATGAGGACTCGATCGAGCGCAACGACGACGGGCCGGACGGAGCCCACCGGCGACGTCCTGGCCGCCCACGCCCTCCGCGTGCAGCTCGGCTCCGCGACGATCCTGCGCGGCGTCGACCTGGCCGTGTCCCCGGGTGAGGTGGTCGCTCTCCTCGGCGCGAACGGCTCGGGCAAGTCCACGCTCATGCGGGCCCTCCTCGGCCTCGTGCCGATCAGCGACGGGGACGCCCACGTGCTCGGCACATCGGTGCGCACGCAGCGCACGCGGGTCGCGTGGGAGCGTGTCGGCTACGTCCCGCAACGGGTGACCGCGACCTCCGGCATGCCGGCCACGGCACTGGAGGTGGTGCTCTCCGGGATGCTGCACCGCCACCGGTTCCACCCCGGACGCGGTGGACGCGCACGGGCCCTGGAGGCCCTGGACTCGGTGGGACTGGGCGACCGCTCCCGCGCGGGGCTGCACGAGCTCTCCGGAGGTCAGCAGCAGCGGGTGCTGATCGCCCGCGCGCTCGCCCGAAGGCCCGACGTCCTGCTCCTCGACGAGCCCGTCTCCGGCGTCGACCGCCCCAGCCAGGAGACGTTCGCACGCTTGCTCGCCGACCTGCACGCCCGCGGCGTGACCGTGCTGATCGTGCTGCACGAGCTCGGCCTGATCGAACCGATCATCGACCGTGCCGTGGTGCTGCGCCACGGACGCGTGGTGCACGACGGCGCCTTGCCCGCCCCGGCCCCGGGCCACGAGGGTGAGGACCACGACCACGTCCACGCCGAGCACGGCGAGCACGTCGAGCACCCCGAGAAGACCATCCAGCGGAGCCTGCCGTGATCGACACCTGGCACTCGCTCTCTCTCCTGCTGGGCAGCCCCCTGATCCAGCGTTCGCTCGTCGCGGCCTTCGTCGTCGGCCTGGCGGCGCCGGTCATCGGCACCTACCTGGTGCAGCGGCGCCTCTCCCTGCTCGGCGACGGGATCGGGCACGTCGCGCTCACCGGCGTCGCGATGGGTTGGCTGGTGGGCAGCTGGACGCAGGTTACGCCGAACGACGCCCTGGCCGTACCGGGAGCCGTCGTGGCCGCCATCATCGGCGCGGTGATCATCGAGGCGGTGCGGGCGCGCGGACGCACCAGCGGGGACGTCGCACTTGCCCTGCTGTTCTACGGCGGGATCGCCGGCGGCGTCGTCATCATGGGCGTCGCGGGGGGCACGAACGCGAATCTCATGGGCTACCTGTTCGGCTCTATCTCGACGGTGACCACCACGGACCTCGTGGCGACCGTCGCGATGTCGGCGGTGGTCCTCGCCGTCGGGTTGGGCCTGCGTACCGCCCTGTTCGCGGTCTGTCAGGACGAGGAGTTCGCCCGCTCGACCGGACTGCCCGTGCGGGCCCTGAGCGTCCTCATCGCGATCGTCGCGGCGCTGACCGTGACGGTCTCGATGCGCGTGGTGGGTCTGCTGCTGGTCAGCGCACTGATGATCGTCCCGGTGGCGATCGCTCAGCTCGTGACGACCTCCTTCCGGCGCACGATGACACTGGCCATGGTGATCGGGGTCATCGTCTGCGTCACCGGCCTGACCATCACGTTCTTCCACCGGCTGGCGCCCGGGGCCATGATCGTGGTGGTCGCGATCTGCCTCTATGCTGTCGTGGCAGTCCTCCGTCCGCTCGTGCACGCCCCGGGCCGGCGCATTGTCGACCCGCACCCCGACCTCGAGGACGACGTGCGGATCGTCCCCTCAGGAAGTGATTGACGATGCAGCGCATGACCCGCCAGCGGACGGCCGTGAGCGAGCTCCTCGCCGGCACCGAGGACTTCCGCAGCGCGCAGCAGCTCCACGAGATGCTGCGCGAGCGTGGGCACTCCGTGGGGTTGGCCACCGTCTACCGCACGATGCAGGCACTCGCCGAGGCGGGTGACGTGGACGTGCTCCGGGGCGCCGAGGGCGAGGCGCTCTACCGACAGTGCCAGCGGACGAGCCACCACCACCACCTGGTCTGCCGGGAGTGCGGCAGGACCGTCGAGATCGACTCGGCCAGCGTGGAGCGGTGGGCGGCCGCCGTCGGGGACGCCCACGACTTCATCGACGTGGAGCACACGGCCGAGCTGTTCGGGACGTGCGCGGCCTGTGCCGCGCGCACGGGGCGCTGAGAGATGCCCGACGGCCTGGACAACGTGCCCTTCTGGATGCAGTACCTGTTCTTCCTCGTGGTGGTGCTCGGCCGGGCGCAGGCCACGTACTGGGTCGCTCGCGTGGTGACGGAGCAGGCGCTGCGGCACACCCTGCCGACCACCGGCGCGAAGCTGCGCGTGCACGCTTGGCTCCAGGGTGAGGGCACCCAGCGCGGGGTCGAGATCCTGCGCCGCCGCGGGGTGTGGGTCATCCCGTTCTCGTTCCTCACCGTCGGCTTCCAGACCATGGTCAACGCGGCCGCGGGCGTGATCCGGATGACGTGGCCCCGGTACACCGCTGCCATGGTCCCCGGTGCCATGGCCTGGGCCGCGATCTACTCCCTCGGCATGTGGGCGGCGTGGGAGTCGATCGTCGCCGCTGCCACCGGCTCGTGGTGGGGCGTGGTCGGGCTGATCGGCGTCCTGCTGGCGATCGTCGCGCTGATCGTGCTCCGCCGTCGTCGTGGAGCTCGCCTGGAGGAGATGCTGCTAGGGCGTGTCTCCTGAACAGGTCGTGGCTTGCTTGGGCTGCTGGTCGTTCGAGACGCGGGGCCGCGATGTCGGCCACGGGCACGGCCCGGTACACCACTTCCACGCGTCATGGCCACCAGGAAGACCCCACACGGCAGCATCCTGACGGGCCCGGGTCCAGCGGCATCCATCTCATTCGCCACGGCGCAGCCTGCCGTTCATCGGCAGTCGAAAGTGCTTGCCCTCGCGCACACACCCGACCACGATCTGGCTGGCATCCAGTGCGAGCGTCATGATCAGGGGGACGGTCCGGCTGATCGGACCGGGCGGTCCGTCGCTCGTCGTGAGTGCCGAAGGTGCGCCGGCGCCCCGGCTCGGTCCACGGTGTGTACCCGGCGGACAGCGGTCGTCAAGTGGTGGATCGAGCGGGTGACGGTCCTATCGGTGCCAGTGGCGCAGGGTGGCGGCGACTTTGGCGACGTCGGTGAGTTCTCCGGATGCGATCGCGAGCACGAACTCGCGCGCCCGATCGTGGGTGGCGTGCAGGTCGTTGTCGTTGATGGCGTAGAAGATGCGGGTGGCGACCCAGCCGAGTCGTCTGTTGCCGTCGATGAGGGCGTGGTTGCTCACCAAGGACAGCAGCAGGGCGGCCGCCTTCTCGTCGAGGGTGGGGTAGGCGTCTTCGCCGAAGACCGTGGCCCGGGGGCGGACGAGGGCGCATTCGAGGAGCCCGTGGTCGCGCACCTCGGGACCATGTTTGAGGATCGCGGCTGCGATTACGAGGAGGTCGTCGAGCTCGAGGTAGACCAAGCTCATCAGTTAGGCCAGATCGTCGAGGAGGTCCTTGTCCTCGACCAGGATTCGGGCCAGGATCTCGTCGCGGCGACGGGTGCGCTCGCTGGTGTAGCGCTCGATCGCGTCGATCGCAACGGCCTGCATCGACCGGTTCTCTCGTGCCGCGGTGGCGCGCAGGGCTTCCTTCACGTCCGGGGGGAGCCGGAGTGTCATCGCCATCCGTGCACGACGTCGAGGCCTTCGTTCTCAGGGCTGGCGTTCGGGTTCTCGGACCGGGGTGGGGTGTTGATGAGTTGGTTCATGGCGGTCATGTGCCCGGATCCGACGAGTGCGATGGGGTGGCGGTAGATCTCGGCGGTGACGTTGACGGAGCGGCGGCCGAGGGTGTCGGAGATGTCTTCGATGGGGACGCCGGCGGCGGAGAGGAGGCTGGTGGCGTCATCCCAAACACGCCACGACCACGTGAGGAGATACGCCCTAGCGCCCGACGGCGTCACTCAGGACGGCGTAGCTCAGGACCCGACGGCGTCCACGGCCCCGCCGTACCGGCGGTCGCGCGAGGCGTAGACCCGCGCCGCCTCCCACAGGTCCCGCCGGTCGCAGTCCGGCCAGGTCTTGTCCAAGAAGACCATCTCGGCGTACGCCGCCTGCCAGATCATGAAGTTGGACGAGCGCTGCTCCCCCGACGTGCGCACGAACAGGTCGACGTCCGGCAGCTCCGGCTCGTCGAGGTAGCGCGCGACGGTCTTCTCGGTGATGCGCTCGGGGTCCAGACGCCCGGCCGCCACCTCCCGGCCGATCTGGCGCGCGGCGTCGGCGATTTCGGCCCGACCCCCATAGTTCACGCACATCGTCAACGTGCAGGTGGTGTTCGCCACCGTCAGCCGCTCGGCCTCTTCCAGCTCCGTGATCACGGAGCGCCACAGCCTCGGCCGTCGACCCGCCCAGCGCACCCGCACGCCCCACGCGTTCATCTCGTCCCGGCGACGGCGCAGCACGTCCCGGTTGAAGCCCATCAGGAAGCGCACCTCCGACGGGGACCGCTTCCAGTTCTCGGTGGAGAACGCGTACGCGCTGATGTGCGTGATGCCCATCTCGATGGCACCGGCGACGACGTCCAGGAGGACCGCCTCACCCGCGGCGTGCCCAGCGTTGCGCGGCAGTCCGCGCGCGTTCGCCCACCGGCCGTTGCCGTCCATGACGATCGCGACGTGCCGGGGCACCAGGTCGTGCGGGATGCTCGGCGGGCGTGCACCGGACGGGTGCTCGGGCGGTGCGATCGGTGGGTGAGCCGACCTCACGCGCGCTCCACGTGCCGCAGCGAGCGAAGCTGACGCTCGAGGTGCCACTGGGTGTACACCGCCACCAGTCCAGAGGCTTCCCGGCGGTGCCGCTCGTCGCTCGGGTCGGCCACCAACCAGTCCCCTGCGAGCAGGGCGCCCAGCAGGGCAGACGTCTCGGTGGCCGGAGCGGCGGCGCCCGGCGGCCGGCAGGAGGAGCAGACCATGCCACCCAGAGGTGCGGAGAACGCGCGGTGCGGGCCCGGGGCGCTGCAGCGGGCACAGTCGCCGAAGCTGGGGGCCCAGCCGGCGATCGCCAGCGCGCGCAACAGGTAGGAGTCGAGCACGAGCGTCGAGGCGTGCGCCCGCTCCGCCAGAGAACGCAGTGCCCCGACCAGGAGGAGGTACTGCTGGGTGGCCGGCTCCCGCTCCATCTCGGTCAGACGCTCCGCCGTCTCGACCATCGCCGTCGCCGTCGTGAACAGGCCGTAGTCGCCGCTGATGGCGCGCCCGTGCGGGGCGAGGGTGTCCACCTGCGTGACGATGTCCAGGTTGCGGCCCGTGTAGAGCTGGAGGTCGATGACGCTGAACGGCTCCAGGCGCGCGCCGAACTTGGAGGACGTGCGGCGCACACCCTTCGCGACGGCATGGATCTGGCCGTGCTCACGGGTGAGCAGGGTGAGGATCCGGTCCGCCTCCCCGAGCTTGCGGGTCCGCAGCACTACGGCCTCGTCCCGGTAGAGCTTCACCGGGACATTGTCCCCCACGCCCGTGACATCGCGCCCTCCCGACGCGCACGCCG
>JAENWO010000433.1 GCA_016649925.1 Actinomycetales bacterium | reverse complement strand
GCTCGGCTGGGGTGAGCCGGCAGACTCCCCGCGCTCCGCTCGGCTGGGGTGAGCCGGCAGACTCCCCGCGCTCCGCTCGGCTGGGGTGAGCCGGCAGACTCCCCGCGCTCCGCTCAGGCGAGGTGGGGCGGCGCGCAGTTCTCCCCGACGACCTCCGCAGGCAGGGGCGGCGGAGGCGGCGTGCCGTCCCCGAACGGCCGACCGCCGAGCGCCTCGCGTCCGTGCGGGGTGAGCCAGTTGGCCAGGTCCGGGCCCTTCGGCACGATCCCGTTCGGGTTCACGTCCTTGTGGACGAGGTAGTAGTGATCCTTGATCTGCGCGAAGTCGATCGTGTCGCCGATCCCGGGGGTCTGGAACAGGTCCCGGGTGTACGCCCACAGCACCTCCATCTCGCTCAGCTTGGACCGGTTGGTCTTGAAGTGGCCGTGGTAGACGGGGTCGAACCGGGCGAGCGTGGTGAACAGCCGCACGTCCGCCTCGGTGATCGTGTCGCCGACGAGGTAGCGCTGCGTGGTGAGGCGCTCGGAGAGCCAGTCCAGACGGGCGAACAGCCGGTCGTAGGCGAGGGCGTACGCCTGCTGGTTGCCGGCGAAGCCGCACCGGTAGACACCGTTGTTGACGTCGGAGAAGACCAGCCCGGCAACCTCGTCGATCTCGGGGCGCAGGTGCTCGGGATAGAGGTCGGGGGCCCCGTCCCGGTGGAACTCGGTCCACTCGGAGGAGAAGTCCAGCGTGATCTGGTTGTAGTCGTTCGTCACAACCGCACCGGAGGGGATGTCCACGATCGCCGGGACGGTGATGCCTTGCGGGTAGTCCGGGACGCGCCGGAAGTAGGCGTCCTGGAGGCGCTCGATGCCGAGCACGGGGTCCACGCCGCCCGGGTCGAGGTCGAACGTCCACGACCGCTCGTCGTGGGTGGGTCCGCACATCCCCATCGAGATCGCGCCCTCGAGCCCGAGGAGGCGCCGAACGATGATCGTGCGGTTCGCCCAGGGGCAAGCCCGGGCCACGACCAGCCGGTACCGGCCGGCCTCGACGGGGTAGCCGTCCCGCCCGTCCCGCGTGATCCGCGTCTGGATGTACCGCGTGTCCCGCGTGTACTCCTGGCCGGGAAGGACGAATGTGCCCTGCTTCTGCTCCATGCCGGCCAGCCTATGACGGTCACTGCGCCTCCGTGCCTCCGTGCCTCCGTGCCTCCGTGCCTCCGTGCCGCCGTGCCGCCGTGCCGCCGTGCCGGTAGCGTGGTGGCGCTGCCAGCCGACGAGACCAGGAGTGCCCGTGCCCCTTGCGTTGATTCCCACGCCCACCCATCTCGAAGAGTGCGAGGGCGCACCCTTCCGGTTCGGTCCGGGCACCCGGCTCATCGCCCCACCCGAGCTCGACGGCGTCGCCGGCTTCGTCTGGGCCGTGCTCGGCCCTCTCGCGACGGTGACGCGGGACGACGGCGCTGCGGACGCCGTCGTCCTTCGTCCCGACGGCGGGACGGGCGAGGCGTACACGCTCACCGTGGACGCGGACCGGGTCGTGGTGGCGGGAAGCCCGGCCGGGATCGCGCGCGGCGTGGCGACGCTCGCTCAGGTGAGTGGTCTCGGGACGGAAGGTGCGCCGTCGGGCGTCGTCCCGGCGCTCGTCATCCGGGACGAGCCGAGGTACGAGCGCCGCGGGCTGATGGTCGACGTCGTCCGGCACTTCTACCCCGTGTCGACCCTCGAGCGCGTGATCGACCTGCTGGCCGCGTACAAGCTCAACGTGCTCCACCTCCATCTCACCGACGACCAGGGTTGGCGCATCGAGGTCCCGGGCCGGCCGGAGCTGGTGGAGCGCTCGGGCCGCACCCAGTGTGGCGACGGCGAGGCCGGCTGGCTGCGCACCGAGGAGTACACCCGCCTCGTCGAGTACGCCGCGGCCCGCCACATCGAGGTGGTGCCGGAGCTCGACGTGCCCGGGCACGTGAACGCGGCGCTGCACGCGGACGGCTCGCTCTCGCCGTCGGGGCAGCCGACCGAGGCCTACACCGGGGCCGACGTGGGCTTCTCTAAGCTGGACCTGTCGCTGCCCGCCACCGCACCGTTCCTCGCCGACGTGCTCGGCCACCTGGCCGACCTGACTCCGGGTCGCTACCTGCACATCGGCGGCGACGAGGTGCACCGCATGCCCCGCGACGAGTACCTCGGGTTCCTGGACCACGTGTCCGGGGCGGTCGCGGCGACCGGCAAGTCGCTGATCGCGTGGCAGGAGGCAGCCGCGGCCGGGCTGCCCTCCGACGCGCTGGTGCAGCTGTGGGATTCGAACGCCGATCCGGCGCCGGTGGTCGCGGCCGCGCAACGGGGGATCGGCGTGGTGCTCAGCCCGGGCAAGCACGTCTACCTCGACATGAAGTACGACGCCGACCACCCGCTCGGCCAGGACTGGGCCGGCACCGTGGACGTGCGCCAGAGCTACGAGTGGGACCCGGACACCTACCTGCCCGAGCTGCCGGCCACGGCCGTCCGCGGCGTCGAGGCGGCGATCTGGACCGAGTTCATCGCGACCGAGGACGAGTTGTTCTCCATGCTGCTGCCCCGGCTGGTCGCCATCGCGGAGCTCGCGTGGTCTCCGCAGAGGTCCCGTTCCTGGGAGTCGTTCGCCCCGAGGCTCGCGGCGCACGCGCCGCTCTGGACGGCGGCCGGCGTGGCGTTCCATGAGAGCGAGCAGGTGTGGGGGCGCGGGCGCCCCGACGTCGCCGTCGCTTGAGTGGCCGTCGCTTGAGTGGCCTTGCATCAACGCGTGAGTGCGTGCGCGCACGCGTGAGTGCGTGCGCCGAACGCCGATCGGGCATTCGCTCGAGAACCTGGCTTGC
>JAENWO010000008.1 GCA_016649925.1 Actinomycetales bacterium | reverse complement strand
CGCTTCCACAGACCGGCCTCGGTTGCCTCCACCTCGACGCGGAGCTTGGCGAGCAGGTCGGTGCGGGTGACGACGTCGACGTCATCCGCGGCTTCGGTCGCGTCGATCTGCGCGATGACCTTCTTGGCGGCGGTCACGAGCCGGCTGTGGCCGGCGGGGGAGAGGTCGGCGTACTCGCCGTGGCGGCCGGGGATCCCGATCCAGACGGCGATGTCGGGGTCGAGGTCCGCCACGGTGGTGACCCACTCCTCGGCGATCGCGTCGATCGCGGTGGTGGGGCGGGTCGGTTCGGGGGTGCCGGCGGCAGTCATGGTTTCAGCGTAGTGACGCACGCCGAGGTCGTTACAGGAGCGGCCCGAGCGGTTTGAGCACGTACTCCAGGACCCGGCCGACGATCCTGCGGGACCGCCACTCGGCGAGCGTCAGCTCGCGAGCGTTCGTCAGGTCGGTGGCGAAGATCCGCTCCATCTGGGCGCCGAGACCGTCGTCGTACAGCTCGAGGTTGACCTCGAAGTTGCCGGTCATCGAGAGCCGGTCGACGTTCGCGGTGCCGATCGTGCTCCACCGGCCGTCCACCGTCATCGTCTTCGCGTGCACCATCGCGCCCTGGAACAACCAGAGCGTCACACCGGCCTCGAGGAGCTGGGTGTAATAGCTGCGCGCGGCCCAGTCGGCCAGGACGTGGTTCGACACCTCGGGGATCAGCACCCGCACGTCCACGCCGCGGCGGGCCGCCGCGATCAGCGCCGTGAGGATCTCCCGGTCCGGGATGAAGTAGCCCTGAGTGATGTAGATGTGGTGCGCGGCCCGGTCGATGGCCTCGAGGTAGAGGCCGCGGACGGGGAACAGCAGCCGGTTCGGGGCGTTCTGCGCCGCCCTCACGCGGGGGTCCCACGAGCGGGCGCCGGTGTCCGGGATCTCGGGGTGCCGGCCGTGTCGGTGGTCGTTCCAGAAGTCGACGAAGGCGTTCTGCAGCTCGCACACCGCCGGGCCCTCGACCCGCACGTGGGTGTCCCGCCACTGGGTGCGGTACAGGGAGCCGATGTTGTAGCCGCCGACGTATCCGGTCCGGTCGTCCACGATCAGCAGCTTGCGGTGGTCGCGTCCGGTCTTGCGCATGTTGAGGGTCAGCATCCCTGGGCGCAGCAGCGGGAAGTACAGCACGTGCAGGGTGGCGAGCGTCGGGAGCCGCTTGAACCGTGGGTCGACCACGAGGTTGCCGAACGAGTCGACGGCGATGAACACCTCGACGCCGCGGCGCGCGGCGGCGACCAGCTCGTCCTTGAACTGCTGCCCGACCTCGTCGGCCTTCCAGATGTAGGTCTCGAAGTAGATCGTGCGGGTGGCCCCACGGATGGACGCCAGCATCGCGTCGAAGACGTCCGCACCGTAGGTGTACGTGGTCACCTCGGACTCGGCCACGGGCAGCGTCAGTGGTGCGGTGTGGGGGAACTCCCCGCTCGGGGGGTCGCGGCGCTTGCGGACCGCGTCCACGATCATCACGGTGGCGATCGCGGCCGCCTGCGCCCCGACCACGGCGGTGACCCACCACCGTGCGGCGGTGCCGAGGGTGTGCAGGCTGGGGCGGGGGAGGTCGATGCGGAGCCGGTCGGCATGCTTGAGGATCGGCATGCCCCCAACCTAGGGCACTCGCGGGGATCGGTTCGGCCGCTCGCTCGAGGGGATCTCTCTGGCGAGCAGCTGCGTCCGACCAGCCGCGGCCGAGAGGGGTGAGCGGGATGCCCTGGCCGCCGCCTCAGGGGCCGGGCAGTGGTGAGAACACGAGGGCGGACCCGGTGACGCCGTGCACCCATTCCGCGTGCACCCCGTAGACGGAGGCGACCAGCTCGGGGGTGAGCACCTCGCGGGGCGGCCCGGCGGCCGCCACGGTGCCATGGTCCAGGACCACGACGTCGTCGCACGCCTGTGCGGCGTGGGCCAGGTCGTGGATCGCCATCAGCACACCGGTGCCGGCCGCGGCCACCTGTGCCACGAGGCTCAGCACGTCGAGCTGGGCGGCCACGTCGAGATGGTTCGTCGGCTCGTCGAGCAGCAGCAGGTGCGGGGTCTGGGCGAGCGCACGCGCGATGTGCACCCGCTGCCGCTCCCCACCGGAGAGGGTGGCGAAGTCACGGTCGGCCAAGGAGGTGGCGCCGGCCCGCTCCAGGCTCTCCTCGACGAGCGCCAGGTCGCGCGCCGAGTCCGTGCTGAACGCGGGGCGGTGGGGGATGCGGCCGAGCAGCACGACGTCCCGCACGCGCAGCGGCACCTCCGCCTGGGACTCCTGCTCCACGAACGCGACCCGCCGGGCCCGATCGCGCCGGCTCATCCGGGCCAGGTCCGTCGCGCCGAGGCGAAGCACCCCCGCCGACGGCGGCAGTGCGCCCACGATGAGGCGCAGCAGGGTCGACTTCCCGGAGCCGTTCGGCCCGAGGACGCCGGTCACCCGGCCGGACCGGATCGCCACGCTGACCCCGCGCAGCAGCTGGGCCGACTCCACCCGGTAGGCCAGGTCGGTGGCCCACAGGTCCACGACGTCCACGTCGACGGCCATCACGCCGCACTCCGGTTGCGCAGCAGCAGCCAGGCGAAGACGGGGGCGCCGATGGCTGCGGTGAGGATGCCGACCGGGACCTCCATCGGGTCGAAGACGGTCCGCGCGCCGGTGTCGGCCCAGATCAGGAAGATCGCCCCACCCACGGCGGCGAGAGGGAGCAGCCCCAGGTGCCGGGACCCGACGAGCATTCGGACCACGTGCGGCAGGACGAGCCCGACGAACCCGATCGACCCGCTCACGCTCACGAGCGCCCCGGTCAGCAGGGCGGTCAGCGTCAGCAGCACCCACCGCGCCGCGGTCACGTTGACCCCGAGCGACGTGGCCGAGACGTCACCGAAGACGAACGCGTCCAGCGTCCGGCCAGAGCCGAGAAGGACACCCCCGATGATCACGACGGCAAGTCCTGCGATGGCCACCGACCCCCAGGTGGCTCCGCCGAGGGATCCCATCAGCCAGCTGATGATCTCCCGGTAGGAGTCCCCGCGGCTGGTGGAGAAGATCGCGAACGAGACGAGGGCGGAGCACGCCTGCGCGACGGCGATGCCCGCGAGGATCGTGCGCCCAGGGGTGAGACGTCCATCGACGCCGGCCAGCGCCAGGGTGGCACCGAGGGCCACGAGCGCACCGGCGAACGCCGCGATCGGCAGGGCGATCGCCACCCCGAGGAGCAGCACGGCCACGGCGCCGAGGGCGGCACCGGACGAGACCCCGAGCAGGTAGGGGTCAGCCAGGGGGTTGCGGGTGATCGCCTGCATGACGGCCCCGGACAGCGCGAGTCCGGCGCCGACGGAGGCTGCCGTGAGCAACCGGGGGGCCCGGCCCTGCCAGACGATCGCGTCCCGGATCCGGGTCAGCGGGTTCGACGGCGGCTCGCCACCGATCCCGATGTCGTGCGCCCACGTGGTCAGGTGGTGCCAGAGGGAGCCCATGATCTCGCCCGGGGTGATCGCGGCCGGACCGATGGTCAGCGTGACGACGAGGGAGACCAGCAGCACCACGACGCCGGCAGGGAGCCACACCGCCAATGCGCGGGCGCCCTTTTCGGCACCCGTCATCGGCCGAGCGTCGCCTCGAGCTCGGTGAGCTGCCCGGCCAGGTCGACGGCGGCCGGCACGTTCCGTACGCCGGCCTCCGTCGCGGGGAAGGCGACGACCAGGTACCTGCCCTCCTGCACGGCCGGAAGGGCCGCCGTCGTCGGGTTCGACTCGAGGGCCTCGATCTTGTGCTCGGCGGTGTTCCACACGGAGTCCACCAGGACGATGACGTCCGGCTCGGCGGCCCCGACCGCCTCCCAGCTCAGCGACGCCCAGGTCTCGTGCACGTCCGCGGCGATGTTCTCCAGCCCGACGGCGTCCATCAGCATCTGTGGTGCACCGATGCCGCCGCCCACGAAGGGGGTGTCCGAGCCGGAGGAGTACCAGACGGCGCTCAGCCCGGACGTCGAGGCCGCCACGGTGGTGAGCTGCTCGCGCTGGTCGGCGACCAGCGCGGTGGCCGCGTCCGGCGCCCCGAGGAGTGTGCCGGCCTCGGTGATCTCGGCGAAGACGTCGTCGAAGGTGAGCGGGTCCGGCTGGTAGCCGGGTTCCTGGCAGGCGGAGGGGGAGACGTACGTGACGATGTCGAGCGCGGCGAGGGACGTGCGCTCACCGGCGGCGTCGGCGGAGAAGTTCGACTCCCAGCCGGCGTAGACGAAGTCCGGTGCGGCGGCCAGTACCACCTCGGACGACGGCGCCTTCTCGGCGAGCACGGGGACGTCGGCTCCCGCCGCGGCGAGGTCGTCCGGCAGCGGACCGTCGGAGAACGCGGTGCCGACGAGGCGGTCGCCCAGACCGAGGGCGAGCACCATCTCGGTGGTGGAGGACTTGATCGTGAGGATCCGCTCGGGCGGGGCAGGCACACTCACCTGGGTGCCGCAGTTGTCCACGGTGAGGGGATAGTCGCTCGGTCCGGCCGCGCCCGTCCTGGCGCTAGGTCCGGTGCCGGTCGGACCAGCGGTCGGACCGCCGTCGTCGGAGGCCGCGGGGGAGGAGCAGGCGGCCACGCCGAGCGTGAGGGCGAGGGCGATGGCGAAGGCGGGGGCACGACGGGGGGACTTCATGGACATGGATGGCTCCAGCGCGGTGGGGGTACGAGGGGAGCGGCGGGATGGTCCGCAGGTGGACGTACCGGCCAGATCGAGCCGGTGACCGACGGGGCAGATCCGCCCCGGCGTCCGTGGACCACACCTTACCGCCGCTCACCCGGCCAGAGCGATCGAGCGACCCGGCGAGCAGGGGTGCGTGCTGCTCGCCGGCCGCGCTTCCTCAGGAGCTACCGGGCAGCAGTGCCGCGGCGGCGACCTCCACCTGGTGGGTGGCGCCGTCGGCCGTGGTGACGGTGATCGTGGCACCGATGTCCACTGATCCGGGGAACCAGAGGGCCCACCAACCGTCCGCCAGCGACGCCTCGGCGCGAGTGCCGTCCGTGGTGGTCACCTCGATGGCCCTGACGTCCGCGCCCGCAGTCCCGACCATCGACGTGATGTCGCCCTCGGACGCGTCGTCCCCCCACGAGGAGTCACCCGCGTCGAGCACCGTGAGGCCGTCGGTGGCGGTGGGTACCAGCGGGAGGCGGTCCGGGGCGAGCAGGCTGTTCGCCGTCGCGACGGGCCCCTCGGCACTCTCGCTCACCAGGCACTCGCTGTAGCCCTGGTCGCCGATGGATACGACGAACGTGTAGTCGCCGCGCTGCTCGGCCAGAACAGGGCTCAAGGGCACCTCGGTGAAGTCCGTCGGGTCGCTGGCCGGTCCTTGCGCCACGATCGTCTGCGGGCAGCTCTGGGCCACGGTGGCCGCGTCCGCCAGCTCGGTGGGGGTCGGTGTCCAGCTCGCGTACGCCGTCGGGGTGCCGAGGTTCGCGACGGTGATCGCGGCAGCGACAGCCAGGGTGAGGGCTGCGGCACCGACCGCGTACCCCCGTTTGCTCCTGGGCTGGTGCGACGGCGTCGCCGCATCGGGTGCCGCCGGCTCGGGCTCGGCCGCGACGAGCCCGCGGATCCGGGCCAGGAGCGCGTCGGCGTCGACCAGGGCCGGGGGGCGGGAACGTTCCGGGTCAAGCAGCTGCACGGCCTCCAGCAACGTCGAGCGTGAGTCGTTCATCGCAGACTCCTCTCGGTCTGTTTCTCCCCGGGCCGGCGTGGCCGGTTGCTGCTCGTCCGTTCGAGCAGGTGCAGGAGGCGCCGTCGGGCGCGGAACAGCCGGACGGCGAACGCGCTCTTCGTGATGCCCAGGACCAGGGCCGCATCGTTCTGGCTCAGCTCGTCCCAGGCGACGAGCGCGATGACCTCCTGCTCGGAGTCGGTCAGCCGGTTCCACGCCTCGACCAGGTCTGCGCGGGTGGCGATGGCCGCCGAGAGGTCCTGCTGCGCGGGTGGCGGCTCGATCGCCATCCGCACGTGCAGGGCCCACCGCCGGTTCTGCGCACGCAGGTGTGTGCCGATCGTGTTGCGGGCGACCGTGAACAACCACGCCCGCTCGTACTCGGGAATCTCGTCGATGCGCCGCCAGACGACCACGAACACCTCGGCCAGGACGTCCTCGGCCGACTCCGGCGACGTGCGACGGCGGATGAAGGCCAGCAAGTCACGGTGGTGAGCCCAGTACAGCGACTCGAACCGCTCGTCCCTCGTGGCCTTCATCCGACCTCCCCCGTCCCCCTTACACCATGACATTGCCGGCACCCCCGGGGTGATGACATCCGCGAACTGTGCCACGATCGTTCCCACCGGGCGGGAGAGTCGCCCAGCACACCTCTGGGGGGAAACATGGCACACCTTCGGCTCAGGTCCGTACTCGCGGGCGCCGCCGGACTGGCTCTTGCCGCCGCGCTCTCCGCACCCGCCGAAGCGGATGGGGCGCCGGCGGAGAACATCGACGGCGTGCCCACCGCGGAGGCGAGCGACGCCCAGTGGTACGCGTGGTCCGAGCAGGTCCGTGCGCAGGCGCGGGCCACCGACTGGGCCGCGGACGCGGCCGCGCGCGGCTGCACCCTCGTCCGGGTCACGATCACGGACGTCACGATGCCCCAGGTGAGCGCCGCGGCGGGCGCACCCGAGGACCTCCTGACACCGCAGGTGGAGCGGGAGGAGCAGTGCGATCAGACGCAGACCCTCTCGATGTCGGGCAGCGGGGACGCCATCCTCCCGCTCTCGGTACCCGCCGGCTCGCAGTGCAACGGCTACACGCGAGGTCCGGGCACGATCTGCGTGAGCAGGAGCGGCAGCTCCGTCGTGGCCAGCTTCGCCTACCGTGGCTCCGGCTCGGTCTCGGGTTTCATCCGGATCTACCAGGTCCCCCCGGGCAGCAACGGGTGCCCCACCGGCTCCACGATCCGGACCGGCCCGGTGCAGGGCTACACCGCCGGGGTGCAGCGCAGCGTGAGCGTCACCGTGCTCCAGAACGCCGCGTTCTCCGCGCACTTCTGGCGCTCCACCGCGTGGGGTCACACCGACTGGGGTGCGGCCTGCGGCGTGCTGTAGCCACCAGGTGTCGCGGCGCCGGGCCGTCCACCCCGACGTGGCAGGATGTCAGCGGCGGACGCCGACGGGACGAGCACGAGGGAGAGCTGATGGGTGCGACAGGTCGTGTGGTGGTCACCGGGGCCTCGACCGGGATCGGTGCGGCGACCGTGCGGCGCCTGCGCGCCGACGGCATCGACGTCGTCGCCACCGCCCGGCGCGAGGAGAGGCTGGCCGCGCTCGCGGACGAGACCGGCGCGGACTACGTCGTCGCCGACCTCACCCAGGAGGCCGACGTCGCCCGTCTCGTCGAGTGCGTCGGCGCCGGCGGGGGAGTGCGTGCCCTGGTGAACATCGCCGGTGGCGCGCTCGGCGCGGACAGCGTCGAGACGAGCCGCATCGACCAGTGGCAGCGCATGTACGACATCAACGTGATCGCCACCCTGCGCGCCACGCAGGCGTTCCTGCCGTTGCTGCGCGCCGAGGGCGGTGGCGACATCGTGGTGCTCACCTCCACCGCGGCGTTCGACACCTACCCCGGCGGCGCCGGCTACGTCGCCGCGAAGCACGCCGAGCGCATCATCGCCAACACCTTGCGCCTCGAGCTGAACGGCGAGCCGATCCGCGTCATCGAGATCGCCCCCGGCATGGTCAAGACCGAGGAGTTCGCCCTCAACCGCCTCGGGGACACGGAGCGCGCCGCGGCCGTCTACGCCGGGGTGGACTCACCGCTCGTCGCCGAGGACGTCGCCGACGCCGTCGTCTGGACTCTCAGCCGCCCTCGCCACGTCAACATAGACAGTCTGGTGATCCGTCCCGTGGCCCAGGCGTCGAACATGCTGGTGGCCCGCCGGTAGCGACGAGCGGCCTCAGTGCGCCACGTCACCGGCCAGGATGGTCGACGTCCACGCCGCAGCCAGCCGGCGCCGTCGGGCTGCTGCGCACCCCGCGGACGGGCGGGGCGGGGAACTGGGCACGCCTTCACGCTGCAGATGTGACGCATCTCACGTTACGTTGAGCACGGGCACGAGGGCGTGTCACGCGACCGACGCCGGGGGGAAACCTCGTCGTCACACGGACGTCAAAGAATGACCAACCACGCCCCACGTGACGGGTGTCGCCACGGCACTCCGCGCGCGGGGAGACGGGAGTTTTCCAGTATGACCATTGTCCGCGCAGCGCTGACCCAGACCGCCTGGACCGGCGACAAGGAGTCGATGATCGCCAAGCACGAGGACTTCGTGCGCGAGGCGGCCGCCCAGGGTGTGCAGGTGATCTGCTTCCAGGAGCTCTTCTACGGCCCGTACTTCGGCGTCGTCACCGACGCGAAGTACTACGAGTACGCGGAGCCGGTCCCGGGCCCCACCACCGAGCGGTTCCAGGCGCTCGCCAAGGAGCACAAGATGGTCATCGTGCTCCCGGTCTACGAGGAGGAGTCTCCGGGGATCCTGTACAACACGGCCGCCGTGATCGATGCGGACGGCACCTACCTCGGCAAGTACCGCAAGACGCACATCCCGAACCTGCCGAAGTTCTGGGAGAAGTTCTACTTCCGGCCCGGCAACTCCGGCTGGCCGGTGTTCGACACCGCCGTCGGCAAGGTGGGCGTCTACATCTGCTATGACCGGCACTTCCCCGAGGGCTGGCGGGCGCTCGGCCTGGAAGGGGCCGAGGTCGTCTTCAACCCCTCGGCGACCGCGCCGGGCATCTCGAACCGCCTCTGGGAGCTCGAGCAGCCGGCCGCTGCGATCGCGAACGGCTATTTCATCGCCGCGAACAACCGCATCGGCCGCGAGAGCGACGAGTTCGGGGACGAGGCCGTGACGTTCTACGGCAGCTCGTACTTCGTCGGGCCGAACGGGAACTTCGTCGGCGACGTGGCCAGCACGGACAGGTCCGAGCTGGTGGTGCGCGACCTCGACCTCGAGGAGATCCGGGGGATCCGCCAGACCTGGCAGTTCTACCGCGACCGGCGACCGGACACCTACGGCCCGCTGACCGAGGGCTGAGAGGACGATGATGAGCACCACCCTGATCACCGGAGGCACGGTGGTGAGCGCCACCGGTCGCCGCCAGGCCGACGTCCTCGTCGACGGCGAGCGCATCGTCGCCCTGCTCGAGCCGGGCTCCACGCTCCTGGGCTCGGACCTGAGAACCACCGTGGACACCGTCATCGACGCTACCGGCCGCTATGTCATCCCCGGAGGGGTGGACGCCCACACGCACATGGAGATGCCGTTCGGCGGCACGTCGGCCTCGGACACGTTCGAGACCGGCACCACGGCCGCGGCCTGGGGTGGCACGACGACGATCATCGACTTTGCCATCCAGCGCTTCGGCGAGCGGGTCCAGGACGGCCTCGCCACCTGGCACGAGAAGGCGGCCGGCAACTGTGCGATCGACTACGGCTTCCACCAGATCATCGGCGGCGTCGACGAGGACGCTCTCCAGGCCATGGACGAGCTGATCGGTGAGGGGATCACCAGCTTCAAGCTGTTCATGGCCTACCCCGGGGTGTTCTACTCCACCGACGACCAGATCCTGCGGGCCATGCAGACCGCGGCCGGCAACGGCGCGACGATCATGATGCACGCCGAGAACGGTCCCGCCATCGACGCCCTCGTCGCCCAGCACCTCGCCCGCGGCGAGACCACGCCGTACTACCACGGCGTCTCCCGGCCCTGGCAGCTGGAGGAGGAGGCCACCCACCGCGCGATCATGCTCGCCGACCTCACCGGCGCGCCGCTGTACGTGGTGCACGTCTCCGCGAAGCAGGCCATCGCGCAGATCGCCGCGGCCCGCAACGCCGGGAAGAACGTCTTCGCCGAGACGTGCCCGCAGTACCTGTACCTCTCGTTGGAGGAGCAGCTCGGCGCCCCCGGCTTCGAGGGCGCGAAGTGGGTCTGCTCGACGCCGTTGCGCGCCCGCGCGGAGGGCCACCAGGACGAGATGTGGCTGGCCCTGCGCACGAACGACGCCCAGGTGGTCTCCACCGACCACTGCCCGTTCTGCATGAAGGACCAGAAGGAGCTCGGCCTGGGCAACTTCTCCAAGATCCCGAACGGGATCGGCTCGGTCGAGCACCGGATGGACCTGCTCTACCAGGGCGTCGTGGACGGTCGCATCAGCCTCGAGCGGTGGGTGGAGCTGTGCTCGACGACGCCGGCCCGCATGTTCGGGCTGTACGGCCGCAAGGGCGTGATCGAGCCCGGCGCGGACGCCGACGTCGTGATCTACGACCCGAACGGTCACACCAGCATCGGGTACGGCAAGACCCATCACATGAACATGGACCACTCCGCGTGGGAGGGGTTCGAGATCGACGGTCATGTGGACACGGTCATCTCGCGCGGCACGCTCGTGATCGACGACGGCGCCTTCCGCGGCCGCATCGGTCACGGCCAGTTCCTCAAGCGCGGCCTCTCCCAGTACCTGCTCTGACCTCCCGCGCACCGAGACGAAAGGAACGTCGAATGGATCTGGGTGTCGTCCTGCAGACCAACCCGCCGGCAGCACGCGTCGTGGAGCTCGCCCGCGCCGCGGAGGATGCCGGGTTCAGCCACGTCTGGACCTTCGACTCCCACATCTTGTGGCAGGAGCCGTTCGTCATCTACAGCGCGATCCTGGCCCAGACCGAGCGCGTGATGGTCGGGCCGATGGTCACGAACCCGGCCACCCGGGACTGGAGCGTGATCGCCTCCCTGTTCGCGACGCTGAACGACATGTACGGCAACCGCACCGTCTGCGGCATCGGGCGGGGCGACTCTGCGGTGCGGGTGCAGGGCGGCAAGCCCACCACGATCGCCACGCTGCGTCAGGCGATCGACGTCATCCGCGAGCTGGCCAACGGCCGGTCCGCCACGGTGGGGGACACCACGATCCAGTTCCCGTGGGGTTCCGGCAGCGAGCTCGAGGTCTGGGTCGCGGCGTACGGCCCGCAGGCACTGGCGCTCACGGGTGAGGTGGGTGACGGCTACATCCTGCAGCTCGCCGACCCCGAGATCGCGAAGTGGATGATCCGCGTGGTGCGCGAATCCGCCGAGAAGGCCGGCCGCGACCCCGACAAGATCACGTTCTGCGTCTCGGCGCCGATGTACGTCGGCGACGGCGACGCGGGCTCCCGCGACCACATGCGGGACCAGTGCCGCTGGTTCGGAGGGATGGTGGGCAACCACGTGGCCGACATCGTGGCCCGGTACGGAGCCGACGGCGGATCGGTGCCCGCGGCTCTGACGGACTACATCGAGAACCGCGACGGCTACGACTACGCCCAGCACGGCAAGGCCGGGAACACGCACGCCAAGTTCGTCCCGGACGAGGTGATCGAGCGGTTCTGTCTGCTCGGCACGCCCGAGGACCACCTCGCCAAGCTCGAGGAGCTGCGGGAGCTGGGCGTGGACCAGGTCGCCGGGTACCTTCAGCACGACGGGATCGACCAGACGCTCCGGGCGTACCGCGAGAGCATCATCCCCCTCGTCCGCTCGGCGGTCGGATGAGCGAGCGGGCCGCTGCCACCCGGGTCGCGGCGCGCTCCGCCGACCCGTCGGTGACGCTCGTGCCGCCACCGCGGCCGGCCGGCCGGCGCGGCCGCGCGCGGATGGCACTGATGGGCGTGCTGGGGGTGCTGGCCACGGCGGTGCTCTGGGAGCTGTACAAGGTGGTCGTACCCGACGACGGCGTCCTGATGGCCGGGGTGCGGGTCCTGCCGCGCACGAGTGACATCGCGATGCCGCACACCTGGGAGATGGTGGCGCGGCTGTTCGAGCCGGTCACCCGGGCCGCGGGAGCCGATCCGCTCTGGCTGGCGATCCTGTCCGCGGCCGGCTTCAGCCTGGGCATCGCCGCGATCGGGTGGGTCATCGGCGTCGTCGTCGGTCTCGCCCTGGCACTTCTGATGCAACGGTTCTCACTCGCGGAGTCCGGTGTGCTGCCCTGGGTGGTGCTCTCGCAGACCGTGCCGTTGATCGCCCTCGCCCCGCTCGTGCGGAACTGGGGATCCAAGCTCCAGGTCGGTCCGATCTCCTGGGAGAACTGGATGTCGGTCGCGGTCATCGCCTCCTACCTGGCGTTCTTCCCGGTGGCGGTCGGCGCCCTGCGCGGACTGCAGTCCCCGGACGCGATCCACACCGACCTGCTCCGTTCCTACGCCGCGAGCTGGCGTCAGACCATGGTCCGGCTGCGCCTGCCCGCGAGCGTGCCGTACTTGCTGCCCGCACTCCGGCTGGCCGCGGCGAACGCCGTCATCGGCACCGTGGTCGCGGAGGTCTCGATCGGGCTCAAGGGCGGGATCGGCCGGATGATCCTGGAGTTCGCCCAGTCCGCCGGGGGTGACCCGCCGAAGTCCTGGGGCCCGATCTTCGGGGCCGTACTGCTGGGTCTGCTCGCCGCCGGGAGCGTGGCCCTGCTCGGCGTGGGCCTGCGCCGGTACCGACGTGGAGAGGAGCTTGCGTGAGCTCGGGCCGAAAGAACGCGGCACCGACCACGGGGGCCGCCGTCTCGGTCGGCAGGCTGGACAAGGTCTTCGACACCAAGGGCGGCACGGTCCACGCGTTGCAGGGCATCGACGTCGAGGTCGCCGCCGGGGAGTTCGTCTCTCTGATCGGACCCTCCGGCTGCGGCAAGAGCACCCTGCTGCGCATCATCGCCGACCTCGAGCAACCCACCGGCGGCACCGTCACGGTGTTCGGCAAGGACGCCCGGCGCGCGCGGCTGGACCAGGACTACGGCATCGCGTTCCAGCAGTCCGGGCTCCTCGGCTGGCGCACCATCGCCGCGAACATCGAGCTGCCGCTCGAGCTGCACGGTGTCGGCGCCCGCGACCGGCACGCGCGCTCCGCGGAGCTGCTGGACCTCGTCGGGCTGACGGAGTTCGCGGACCGGTTCCCGGACCAGCTCTCCGGCGGCATGCAGCAGCGGGTGGCGATCGCGCGGTCGCTGGCCGAACGGCCGAACCTGCTGCTCATGGACGAGCCGTTCGGTGCCCTGGACGAGATGACCCGGGAACGCATGCAGACCGAGCTGGTGCGGATCTGCGCCGAGACGGGCGCCGCCGTGGTCTTCGTCACCCACTCCATCCCCGAGGCGGCGTTCCTCTCCGACCGGGTGGTCGTCATGTCGCCCCGGCCAGGGCGCATCCAGCGGGTCGTCGACGTCGACGTCGACCTCGGGCCCGCGCACGAGCGCACCGACGCGCTGCGCGAGGACCGCCGGTTCTTCGGCGCCGTCACCGCCATCCGCGAGGCACTGCACGCGGGCAGCGCGTCCGCGGGCACCCCCGACGGGGCCCAGCGGATCACCGGGCCCACGGGTCCCGACGATCGCCACGATCGCCTCACGGAGCCTGCGTGAGCACCATCGCGCGCCGCGCCCTGCCACCCCTGGCGCTCGGCGCCGTCGTCATCCTGCTCTGGCAAGTCCTCGTGGTCGCTCTGGACATCAACGCCTACGTCCTGCCCAGCCCCGCCGCCATCCTCACGCAGGTCACGTCCTACGCCCCGATCCTGATCGGCGCCGCGATCGTGACGGGCACGAACGCGCTCATCGGCCTCGTCGTCGGGACGGTGCTCGGCATCGTCCTCGCCCTGGTGGCCGTGAGCTCGCGGGTCTTCGACGAGCTCACCGGCCCGCTGGTCGCGGCGCTCGCCGTCATCCCCATCGTCGCGCTCGCCCCCGTGCTCTACACGATGTACGGGGCGGACGTGCAGCTCGCCCGGCAGGTGGTGGCCGGCGTGAGCGTCTTCGTGCCGGTCTTCATCAACACGTTGCGTGGCCTACGCCAGACCACGCCGGTGCACCGCGACCTGATGCGTGCGTACGCGGCCGGGCGGTGGCAGATGATGCGCACGCTCACGCTGCCGACGGCGCGTCCCTTCATCTTCACCGGCGTGCGGATCGCCTCGTCGCTGTCGGTCATCGCCGCGCTCGTGGCAGAGTACTTCGGCGGTCCGCGCGGAGGCCTCGGCACGTTCATCACCTCATCCGTCTCCCAGAGCGACTACGCGCGGGCGTGGTCCTACGTCGTCGCGTCGATCCTGCTCGGTCTGATCTTCTACGTCGTCGCGCTCGGCATCGAGGTCTTCGCCCTGCGCCACCAGAGAACGTGATCCCTCCCCCCGGCACGACCAGCGAAAGGGAACCAACATGAGGCAACGAGGACGTCTTGGCGCAGCAGCCTGCGCCATCGCAGCGGCGATGGTGCTGGCCAGCTGCTCAGCGACCGAGGGCGGTGACGGCGACGGCGGAACCGGCGCCACCGGTGGCGCCGAGCTCACCCAGGTGCGGCTTCAGCTGCAGTGGCTGACCCAGGGTCAGTTCGCCGGCTACTTCGCCGCCCAGGACCAGGGCTACTTCGCCGACGAGGGCCTCGATGTCGAGATCATCGAGAGCGGCGGCGACATCGTGCCGCAGGACGCCCTGGCCAACGGTGAGGTGGACTACGCGATCGCGTGGGTCCCCAAGGTCCTCGGCTCGATCGAGCAGGGCGCGAACGTCACGAACGTCGCCCAGATCTTCGAGCGCTCCGGCACGCTGCAGATCTCGATGGCGGACTCCGGCGTCACGTCGGTCGCGGACTTCGCGGGCCGGCGGGTCGGCAGCTGGGGATTCGGTAACGAGTGGGAGATCTTCGCGGCGCTGAGCCAGGAGGGCCTGACGGTGGACGACATCGAGCTCGTCACCCAGGGCTTCGACATGCTGGCGTTCCTCGCGGGTGACATCGACGCTGCGCAGGCCATGACCTACAACGAGTACGCGCAGGTGCTGGAGTCGGTGAACCCGGACACGGGCGAGCTCTACCAGCCCGAAGATCTCAACGTCATCGACTACAACGAGGTCGGCTCCGCCATGCTGCAGGACGCGATCTGGGCGGACACCGAGCGGTTGGCGAACGACGAGGCGTACCAGGGGACCACGGTCGCGTTCCTGCGGGCCGTCATCAAGGGGTGGGTCTTCGCCCAGGACAACCCCGAGGAGGCCGCGACGATCGTCACGAACGCCGGATCCACCCTCGGCGCGAGCCACCAGCTGTGGATGACGAACGAGACGAACAAGCTGATCTGGCCGTCCACGAACGGCATCGGGCTGATCGACCAGGCCGCATGGGACCGCACGGTTAGTCTGGCCATGCAGACCCAGAACGAGACCGGCTCCACGCTGATCACCACCGAGCCGCCCGACACGGCCTTCAACATGGAGTACATCCAGCAGGCGCTCGACGAGCTGGAGCAGGATGGGCTGGACGTCCGTGGCCAGGACTTCACCCCGCTCGAGGTCGAGCTCGCCGAGGGCGGCAACTAGGAACGGAAGGAAGATGGAGAGGACGGCGATGTCCGGGGGCGTGGCAGTGGAGGATCTCGGCGCGGAGGCGCTGCGGCTGGACAAGCAGGTGTTCCACTCCTGGTCCGCCCAGGCGCACCTGAACCCGATCGCGATCGCTGGCGGGGAGGGCTGCTGGCTGTGGGACCACGCGGGGAAGCGGTACCTCGACTTCTCCTCGCAGCTGATCAACACGAACATCGGGCACAGTCATCCCCGGGTGGTCGCGGCGATCCAGGAGCAGGCCGCGACCCTCGCGACCATCTCCCCGCCGACGGCGAACCTCGCCCGGGGCCGTGCGGCCCAGGCCATCCTGCGTCGCGCTCCGGAGGGGTTCACCAAGGTGTTCTTCACGAACGCCGGGGCGGACGCCGTCGAGAACGCGATCCGGATGGCTCGGCTGCACACCGGTCGGGACAAGGTCCTTTCCACGTACCGCTCGTACCACGGCAACACTGGAGCTGCCGTGGTGGCCACGGGTGACTGGCGGCGACTCCCGAACGAGTACGCGCGCGGTCACGTGCACTTCTTCGGGCCCTTTCCCTACCGTTCGGAGTTCTGGTCCGACTCATCCGAGCAGGAGTGCGAGCGTGCCCTGCACCACCTGAAGCGGGTCATCGAGGTCGAGGGGCCGGGGACGATCGCGGCGATCCTGCTGGAGACGATCCCGGGCACGGCCGGCGTCATCGTTCCGCCTCCCGGGTACCTCACCGGGGTGCGGGAGCTCGCAGACGCACACGGGATCATGCTCATCCTCGACGAGGTGATGGCCGGCTTCGGCCGCACCGGGCACTGGCTCGCGCTTGACGCCGTCGACGAAGGCGCCGTGGTGCCGGACCTGATCGCGTTCGCCAAGGGGGTGAACTCCGGCTACGTGCCCGCCGGCGGGGTGATGATCACCGCGCCGATCGCGGCCACGTTCGACGACCGCGTATTCCCCGGCGGGCTGACTTACTCCGGCCACCCGCTGGCGATGGCCTCGATCGTCGCGACCCTGGAGGCGATGGAGTCCGAGGGCATCGTCGAGAACGCCCGTCAGATCGGTGCCGACGTGCTCGGTCCCGGCCTCGCCGAGCTGGCCGACAAGCACCCGATGATCGGCGAGGTGCGCGGGCTCGGCGTGTTCTGGGCGCTCGACCTCGTCAGCGACCCCGGGACGCGGGCGCCGGTGGACGCCGCGACGATCGGTGCGATCAAGGCCGCGTGCCTGGCGCGCGGGCTGCTGCCGTTCGCGGCGGACAACCGGATCCACGTCGTCCCGCCGTGCATCGTGAGCGACGACGAGGTGGCGCAGGCGCTGGAGATCTACGACGAGGTGTTCACGGAGGTGGAGGGCACACGCTGACGCGAGCGTCCGTCGGGTGCCGGCGCGAGTGCCGGTCGCACTCTCACGCGAGGGCGCGGGCGGCGCCGCGCACGGCTCTGCCGGGCGATGCGCGAGCCGTCACCCGCTGGCGTTCGCCCGTGCGTAGCCGACCAGCGCGTTCGCATGCCCGTGCCCGAGCTGGTGCTCGGACTTGAGCCAGGTGACGAGCTCCATGTGCTTCGTGAGGTCGGAGGCCGCGATCAGGTCCAGCCAGAACTGGACCGGTCGGCCGTACGTCCTCTCGATCGAGGGGAAGTAGGACGCCGGGCCCTTCACCTGCTCGGTCACGTGATCTCCTTCGTTCCATCGCTGCTCGTTGACACCTGGTCAGACTGTAGGCAGCCCCGGGGAGTCATCGGTAGAGCGGGGCTCGGGTCTGACCCGACGGGGAGGGCTGCCGTCCACCGTTCGGTGGACGGCCCGACCTACGATGCGTCATGCCCTCCATCGCTGCGACGGACCTCTGGCCCTTCCCCGACCTGCGGGTCACTTCCGGTGATCTCGAGCTGCGGTACATCGACGACGGGACGCTCCTCAGCCTCGCCGCCCTGGCCGCCGAGGGTCTGCACGAGGAGTCCTTCATGCCGTTCGCCGTCCCGTGGACGCGTGGCACCCCGCTCGAGATCGCGCGCAGCGTGCTCGCCTACCAGTGGGGTGCCCGGTCCCGGCTGTCGCCCGAGATCTGGGAGCTCGAGCTCGCGGTGCTGCTCGACGGCGTCCCGGTCGGCATCCAGGCGATCGGCGCCAAGGACTTCCCTGCGACGCGCACGGTTGGGACCGGCTCATGGCTCGGCCGCGCGTACCAGGGCCGCGGTGTCGGCAGGAGGATGCGCGCGCTCGTGCTGCACCTGGCGTTCGAGGGTTTGGACGCGCGGACGGCCGTCACGTCGGCATGGGCCGACAACGCGCCGTCGAACGGCGTCACCCGCAGGCTGGGGTACGCACCGAACGGCAACGTCGTCGAGGCCAGGGAGGGCGTGGGCGTCGAGCACCTGCGCTACCGCCTCGACCGCGGCGACTGGGAGGCGAACCAGGCCGTCCACCTGCCGGGTGTGCGGCTCGCCGGCGTCGACGGCGTGCGCGAGTACCTGTCGATCGCCTGACCACCGCACGTCTCGCGCGCGTCCCGGCGCCCCGGGCAGGTCCTGCCGCCGCCCGCGGCGTGGCCATGACATCCTGTCTCTCGCGACGACGCGGGCGAACCCTGCGCGCGCGGGAGGAGAGTCGATGACGACACTGCGCACCGCCGTGGACCCGGCGAGCGAGAGCTTCGAGGCGAACGACGCCGCGCAGCGCGCCCTGGTGGCGGAGCTCCGCGAGCGGCTGGAGCGGGTCGCCCTGGGCGGACCCGAGCGGTCGCGGGAGCGGCACGTGGCCCGCGGCAAGCTGCTCCCGCGGGAGCGCATCGACCGTCTCCTCGATCCGGGCAGCCCGTTCCTCGAGCTGGCGCCGCTCGCCGCCGAGGGGATGTACGACGGCGAGTGCCCCGGTGCCGGGGTGATCGCCGGGGTCGGTCACGTGCACGGCCGTGCGGTGCTCGTGATCTCCAACGACGCGACGGTCAAGGGCGGCACCTACTACCCGATGACCGTGAAGAAGCACCTGCGCGCGCAGCAGGTCGCGATGGAGAACCGGCTGCCATGCATCTACCTCGTCGACTCCGGCGGCGCGTACCTGCCGATGCAGGACGAGGTCTTCCCGGACCAGGACCACTTCGGGCGAAT
>JAENWO010000401.1 GCA_016649925.1 Actinomycetales bacterium | reverse complement strand
TTCGGCGGGCACTCGCACGAGGCCCTGCCGATGATCGCGACGCTCACGGCGGTCCTGACGTCGTGGGCGGCGATCCACACCGTGTTCGCCCTGCGGTACGCGCGGCTGTTCTTCTCCGACGACGCCGGCGGGATCGACTTCCATCAGGCCGAGGCGCCGCGCTACAGCGACTTCGCCTACCTCGCGTTCGCCGTCGGGATGAGCTTCGCGATCTCGGACACCGACCTGGCCTCGTGGCGGATGCGGCGCCACGCGCTGCGGCACGCGCTGCTGGGGTACCTGTTCGGCACCGTGATCATCGCGCTGATCATCAACATCACCGCGGGGGCGTAGGGAAGGTACGGGTCCCACGAGCCCGACTCGCGGCCTTCCGGCCGGGCGGCGATCCCTCAGGACGTCGCCCGGCTGGCGCCTCTTCCGGGTCCGGTGGTCGCCGTCACCCGCGGGGGCCACCCGAAGAGGGCTGCTCCCACCAGGAAGCACGCCGCGCCGAAGAACGTGCCGCCGTTTGCCCAGACCAGGCTGACGTGCTCGCCGGTGCCGATGATGATGTAAGCCCCGATCGCGGACAGGCCGAAGAGGATCGACCCGGTGAGGTTGAGTGTGCCGATGGTCAACGACCGGGTGGTGACGTGCGCATGCCGGCGCTCCCGCACCTCCGGCACCATGGCGATGACGCTCGCGACCAGGAAGAGCGCCGACCCGACGGCGTCCGGCCCCCAGACCTCCCGGTCCACCGCGCGGGGGTCGGCGCCGATGAGGATCGCCGCCCGGATCGTGTTTGCGTTGAATGCCAGGGTCCCGACGAGCTGCACGGCCGCCGAGGACCAGTCCGACGTCTTCCCACGCCAGAACACGATCGTCCGCCCCGCCGACTCCGGCAGATCACGCCGGGCCAGGAGCAGCTGCAGGAGCGCGGCCGTCGTGAAGAACCCGGCACCGACCGTGAACGTTGCCGCCGAGGCGAGGGCTGGCAGCGCCGTCGTGAGGCTCAACGGCACCCCGAGCATGAACAGCGCAGACCCGATCACGAAGAGCAAGCCGGTCCAGCCAACCAGGGGCGGCGCGGGTGTCCCGGCCGTTGGGGCCATGCTGCGGTGCCTTTCGCAGGTTAGGTGTTCGACGAGTCGATCTCACCCTAGGACGGCGGCGGCCCCAGGGCGGTGGGCGCCGGGAAGCCGCGCGAAGGCTCGTGGTGCTCGGCGGGGTTACGCTCGCCGGGAGGGTCTTGGGCCGCGACGTGCCGTGCGACCTTCGACGCGAGGGAGCGCTCATGATTCCCGACAGTGACGACCAGCAGGCCGCGGCTGATGCGCTGGTCTTCTTCGGGGCGACGGGTGACCTCGCCCACAAGATGATCTTCCCGGCGCTGTACAGGATGGCCAAGCGCGGGACGTTGAAGGTCCCGGTTGTCGGGGTCGCGGCCTCGAAGTGGGACCTGACGCAGCTGCGTGACTACGCGCGGGACGCCATCTCGAAGGCCGATGGAGGCGTCGACGACCCCGATGCCCTCGATCGGCTGCTCTCGCTCCTGGCCTACGTCGCCGGCGACTACGGAGACCCCGACACCTTCAGCGCGTTGCGGCACGCTCTCGGCGACGCGAAGCGCCCGGCCCACTACCTCGCCGTGCCGCCCGGGCTGTTCCCGACCGTGGTCGAGGGGCTCGTCGGTGCGGGCCTGAACCAGGACGCCCGGGTGATCATCGAGAAGCCGTTCGGGCGTGACCTCGCGTCGGCGAAGGAGCTGAACCGGGTGGTGCGCTCGGGGTTCGAGGACCACGCGATCTTCCGTATCGACCACTACCTCGGCAAGGAGGAGATCATGAATCTCCTCTACTTCCGTTTCGCCAACTCATTCCTCGAGCCGATCTGGAACCGTAACTACGTCGCCTCCGTCCAGATCACGCTGGCCGAGCAGTTCGGCGTGCAGGGCCGAGGCGCCTTCTACGAGACCGCCGGCTGCCTGCGGGACGTGGTCGAGAACCACTTGTTCCAGGTCGTGGCACTGCTTGCGATGGAGCCGCCCGCCTACCAGGGCATGGCGGCGGTGAGCTCGGAGAAGTTCAATGTGTTCAAGGCGATGAGGCCGCTGGCGGCCGACGACATCGTCAGGGGCCAGTTCGTCGGGTACCGCGACGAGGTGGGCGTGGCCAAGGACTCCGACGTCGAGACGTTCTACGCCTCGCGGATGTTCATCGACTCGTGGCGCTGGGCGGGCGTGCCCTGGTACCTGCGGTCGGGCAAGGCTCTGGCCGGAACGGCCGCCGAGGTCGTCGTCGAGTTCAAGCCGCCGCCCCAGTCGCTCTTCGACGACGCGGTCCAGGAGGATGCGCGCGGCAACTACCTGCGCTTCCGGCTCTCGCCCAATCCGGTGATCGCGCTCGCGGCCCGGGTCAAGCGCGCGGGCGAGGAGTACGTGGGTGATCAGCACGAGCTGGCCCTGTTGAACGCCCAGCCCAACGAGGAGCAGCCGTATGAGCGACTCCTCGGCGACGCTCTGGCCGGAGAAGGGGGCCTGTTCACGCGTGAGGACTCCGTCGAGGCCGCCTGGACCGTCGTCGAACCCGTCCTCGACAACCACGACCGGGCTCACTCCTACCCGTCGGGCAGCTGGGGCCCCGAGGAGGCGGATGCGCTCATCGCGCCCGCACACTGGCACAACCCGATGCCGGACCAGCCTTCGCCAGTTTGACCTGGGCGACCGGCCCGTACCTCGACACCTGCCAGCCAGGAACCTGGGCCACCGTCGCCCACCCACCGGGGCCACGTCCCGAACCTGTCAGCCGACCACCGGGGCCACGGCGTCCGCCATGAACCGGGACCGCACAGGGATCTCACGAGGTTCTGCTGACACGACTGCTGCCACGCCCACGGAGGCCACCCGCGCCGAAGGGCCCGCCACCCACGTCGCCGCAGGTCGCGGGCCCTTCGTCGGCGGAGGATGGGGGATTCGAACCCCCGAGGGTGTTACCCCAACACGCTTTCCAAGTGCCTCAACGGGGGGTGCGGAGTGTTCGCTGGGGTACGTTTCCGCAGGTCAGCGAGGTTCGCGGACATCTCGCAGCGCCCCTGGATCGGGCTGGATCGGGAAGAACTGCTACCAAAACTGCTACCAGGACTGCTACCGCGCGGCGCTCTCTCGAG
>JAENWO010000183.1 GCA_016649925.1 Actinomycetales bacterium | reverse complement strand
CTCCTTGACGAACCTCGACGCCGAGACCGCCACCGAGGTCGAGCTGGACCTGCGTGGCCGGGAGGTGACGGGCACGACGGCGCGGATCCTCACCGCAGACGAGCTGAACAGCCACAACGCGGCAGGGGCGACGCCCGCCGTCGAGGTCCGTGACCACGACGGCGTCACCACTACCGACGGCGTCCTGCGGGTGTACCTCCCGGCACACTCGTTCGTGACGGTCAGCGCCCAGGTCCCCTGAGCCGACGCTTGAGGCCGCGCCCGGGCAGATCTACCCATCGCGCGACCCTCGTCGGCGTTTGCCCTGCCGATAAGATGGGCCCGCACCGACCGACCCATGTAACGCGGATCCGCGCGGAACAAGCACGCAAGGGGGGACCCCATGGTCAGCCGTTACAACTCGCCGCCCGGGTGGCCCACCCCGCCCGAGGGCTGGAGCCCGCCGCCCGGCTGGCAGCCGGACCCCTCGTGGGCCCCGGTTCCGCAGGGCTGGCAGTTCTGGGTCGAGGACGCTCCGTCCGTTGGCTCCGCGTCCTCCCCGTTCGACGGTGGTGCGTCCGATGCGTCCGATGCGTCGCAGCCCTCCTTCGGCGCGGCTGGATCCGCTCCGACGCAGCCGCCGTACACGGGAGCACCCACGGCGAGCTTCGGCGCGCCCAACGAAGGAATCCAGCCCCCGGCGAGCGGCGGCTACCAGTACGCTCCGAGCACCGGGCTGGAGCAGCCGGGCTACTCGCCGTACAACGCCGGTGGCGACCAGGGGGGCGGCTTCGGTGGCTACGCAGGCGGACCCGGCGGCCCGGGTGGGCCCGGCGGCCCGGCACCCAAGAAGAGCACGGGCCTCATCGTCGCCGCCGTGGTGGTCGGGATCGTCGTGATCGGACTGCTGATCTTCGGTACGACGAACGCTGTTCGGCGGTGGCGGCGACGACATCCCGACCGCCGGTCCGACGGCGACCGCGTCGGCCTCGGACGCGACCGATGAACCCACCACGGACGAGCCGACCACCCAGGAGCCCACTGACGGCGCCACGACGGGCGCTCCTGTCGCGTCCGGGGACTACACCGACCTCACCGGCGACCAGCCGGTCATCGTCTCGAGCACTGAGGGCACCCCGGAGGTCGAGGTGCGACTCCTGCAGGTCCAGGAGAGCTGGACCGTGGACAACAACTTCATGTGCACCGGTGCGGAGAACGGTCAGTACCTCGCGCTGGAGATGCAGTTCACCACGCTGCCTGCCCTCGCGGACAGCTCCGAGGGGACTTACACGTTCATCGGCTGGGAGCTGGGTGCGCTCGACGCGAGCGGCGCCCCGTTCGAGGAGGCGAACGCGTTCTCCGGTCTGTTCTGCCTCGACCAGTCCCAGCAGGCGCCGAGTGAGATGCAGCCCGGCCAGACCTACACCGGCTGGGCCGTCCTGGACGTCCCCGCGGACGTCTCGGCGGTGACCTGGACGGACCTGTTCGACTTCACCGGTGAGGCGCCCTCCTACCGCTGGGTCCTCGCCGACCAGTAGGAGCCGCGCCCGGCCCGGGACCCTCCTCCGCCAGGCGGGGGCGGGCCCCGGTGCATGGGCGGGCCCCGGTGCATGGGCGGGCCGCATGACGTGGAAGGATCAGCCCATGGCAGTTCGTGACATCCGCATCGTCGGTGACCCCGTTCTGCGCACCAGGTGCGAGGAGATCACCACCGTCGACGACGGAGTGCGCTCGCTCGTCGCCGACCTGATCGAGACGGTCGACGCCGACGGGCGCGCAGGTCTCGCGGCCAACCAGATCGGCGTCAGTCTGCGGGCGTTTTCCTGGAACGTCGACGACGAGGTCGGCTACGTGCTCAACCCTCGCATCGTGGACCTCTCCACGGAGGAGTACCAGGACGGCGACGAGGGCTGCCTGTCCGTCCCTGGTCTGTGGTTCCCCACGGAGCGCGCCTGGTACGCCCGGGTGGAGGGCATCGACCTGGACGGCAACCCGATGGTGGTGGAGGGGGAGGACCTGATGGCCCGCTGCCTCCAGCACGAGTGCGACCACCTGGACGGCATGCTCTTCCTCGACCGGCTCGAGCGCTCGGTGCGCAAGCACGCGATGCGTGAGGTGCGCGAACGCTTCTGATTCTGCGGATGCGTGCACAAACGGTGCCGAATAGGGCATGATGACCACAGGTGCCGTGTTTACCGGTTCCCGCCATGTTTGACCGAGATCGTTGGGGAAGACGTATCTCGCAACCAAACAGGAGGGGACGGCAATGTCAGGTGTCATCACCCGTGGCGTCATTTTCGTGCACTCTGCGCCCCGTGCGCTGTGCCCGCACGTGGAATGGGCCGCCGGTTCTGTGCTGGACGCCCGCGCGTCGTTCGGGTGGACCCCTCAGACTGCCGCGCCCGGACTGTTCCGTGCGGAGCTGTCCTGGACCGGCAGCCCCGGGACCGGTGCCAGGCTCGCGTCGGCGCTGCGCGGCTGGACTCACCTGCGTTATGAGGTGACCGAGGAAGCCAGCCGTGGCGCCGACGGCGGACGGTGGAGCCACACGCCGGACCTGGGAATCTTCCACGCCCAGATCGACGTGCACGGCAACACCGTGGTGCCCGAAGACAGGATCCGGACGGCGATGGAGCACGCCGCTGACCCGCTGCGCATGCGGCACGAGCTCAACCTGGCACTGGGGCAGGCCTGGGACGACGAGCTCGAGCCGTTCCGCTACGCCGGCGCCGGTGTGCCGGTCCGCTGGCTGCACCGCGTCGGCTGACCACCACAGGCGCGGCGGACGCGACCGGGCGACGTGACCCGGGCGAGAGGGCTGACCGAAACTGTCCCGGCGAGGGCGTCTCAGACGCTCGTGACGACCAGCGCCACGTTGTGGCCGCCGAACCCGAAGGCGTTGTTGAGGGCGGCGATCTGCCCCTCGCGCAGCTGACGCGGCACGTCGCGCACGAGATCGATCTCCAGGCCCGGCTGGATCTCGGTGACGTTGATCGTCGGCGGCGCGACGTGATGGTGCACCGCGAGCACGGTGAAGATCGTCTCCATGGCCCCCGCGCCGCCGAGCAGGTGGCCGGTCATCGACTTCGTGGCTGAGATGGCGGTGTGGTCGGCGTCGCCGCCGAGGGTGCGCCGGATCGCCGTCGCTTCCACGCCGTCGCCCGCGGGCGTCGAGGTAGCATGCGCGTTCACGTGCACGATGTCCGCGCCGCTCACGCCGGCGTCGGCGATCGCGATGCGCATCGCGCGCTCCTGACCGGCGCCGCTGGGATCGGGTGGGGCGATGTCGTAGGCGTCGGAGCTCATGCCCACGCCGGCCACCCGGGCGTAGATCCTCGCGCCGCGCGCGACGGCGAGGTCCTCGCGTTCGAGAATGACGACGCCGGCACCCTCACCCAGGACGAAGCCGTCCCGGCTCACGTCGTACGGGCGGGAGGCGGTCTCCGGTGACTCGTTACGCGTGGAGAGGGCCTGCATCTTCGCGAACGACGCGATCGGCAGCGGGTGGATCGCCGCTTCCGTGCCGCCGGCGACCACGATGTCGGCGCGGCCGGTGCGGATCATCTCCACGCCGTACCCGATGGCCTCCGCACCGGAGGCGCAGGCCGAGACAGGCGCGTGCGCACCGGCCTTCGCGCCCACCTCGATGGAGACGTAGGCGGCGGGAGAGTTCGGCATCAGCATCGGCACCGTGAGGGGAAGGACGCGCCGGGCGCCCTTCTCCTTGATGGTGTCCCACGCGGTGAGCAGGGTCCACACGCCACCGATGCCGGACGCGATGACGGTGCCGATCCGCTCGCCGGGCGCCTCGGGGGCTCCGGCGTCGGCCCACGCCTCGCGGGCGGCGATCATCGCGTACTGCGCGCTCGGGTCCATCCGCCGGATCTCGGGGCGGGGCAGGACGTTCTCGGCGGGTACGGCGAGCTGGCCGGCGAATGTGACCGGAAGCTCGTACTTGGCCACCCAGTCCTGGGTGAGGGTACGCACGCCCGAGCGTCCGGCCAGAGCGCCGGCCCAGGTGCTGGCCACGTCGCCGCCCAGCGGCGTGGTGGCTCCCAGACCGGTGATGACGACGTTCGGCTGTTCGCTCATATGGGCTCCCAGGGTGGGTGGAGTGGGTTCAGAGCCGTCGGGCGCGCGTGCTGCGTGCGCGCGCCCGACGGCGTGCTGCGTGCGCGCGCCCGACGGCGTCCGCCGGAGTCGCTCCCGGACGTGCTGGCTCAGGCCTCCTGGGCCCGGGCGATGAAACTCACCGCGTCGCCGACGGTCGCGAGGTTCTTGACCTCTTCGTCCGGGATCCGGACCTCGAACTTCTCCTCGGCCAGGGTGACGATCGTCATCATGGACAGCGAGTCGATGTCGAGGTCGTCGGTGAACGACTTGTCCAGCTGGACGGCGTCGGTCGGCAGACCGCTCTCATCGTTCACGATCTCTGCGAGACCGGCCAGGATGTCTTCTTCGCTGTGCGCCATGCTTGCTCCATTCGTGGGGTACGTGCTCTTTGGTGGTCCCAGTGTCCCTGACGCGTCGGCCCGTGGGCCACCCGGCGCGCTGTCCACTGCGTCGCTCAGGGCAGGACGACGACCTGCCCTGCATAGACCAGACCGGCGCCGAAGCCGATCTGGAGGGCGATGTCGCCGCTCTTCGCCTGACCCTCGCGGAGCAGTCGCTCGGTGGCCAGGGGGATGGATGCCGCGGAGGTGTTGCCGGTGTCGGCGATGTCGCGGCCGACGACGACCCCATCGGGCAGCTTGAGCAGCTTGATCAGCTGGTCGGTGATGCGCATGTTCGCCTGGTGCGGGATGAACACGTCGATGTCGTCCAACGTCAGACCCGCCGCCTCGACCGCCCGGCGCGCGATGTTCGGTATCGAGGAGATGGCCCACTTGAACACGGTGGGGCCCTGCTGGCGCAGTGTCGGGGAGGTCATCCGACTGACCTCCTCGGCGCTCTGCGGCGTCTCGGGCACCGGTTCGCCGAGCTCGGCTTTGCGGTAGTCGAGCCAGGAGTGGGTCTGGTAGATCGCGGAAGCCAGGCCGCCGTCGCTGCCCCACACCGTCGGGCCGATGCCCGGGGTGTGGGAGGGACCCACGATGGCCGCGCCCGCGCCGTCGCCGAGCAGGAAGGAGATGGTGCGGTCGGTGGGGTCGATGAAGTCGCTCATCTTCTCCACGCCGACCACGAGCACGTGCCGGGCGGTGCCGGCGCGGACGAGGGCGTCGGCCTGGGCGATGCCGTAGCAATACCCGGCGCAGGCCGCGGAGATGTCATACGCGGGGGCGGGGGTGGCGCCGATCCGGTCCGCGAGGAGCACGGCGAGGGAAGGCGTCTGCTCGAAGTGGGTGACGGTGGAGACGAGCACAAGATCCAGGTCCGCCCCGGTCAGGCCCGCCTTGGCGAGGGCGTCCTGCGCAGCGCCGGCCGCGAGGTCGAGCACGGTGACACCCTCCGCAGCGCGGGCCCGGGTGACGATGCCGGTGCGCTGCTGGATCCACTCGTCGCTCGAGTCGATGGGGCCGACGAGCTCGTCGTTGCCGACGATCCGGTCTCCGCGCGCCGCG
>JAENWO010000004.1 GCA_016649925.1 Actinomycetales bacterium | reverse complement strand
GGCGTCACCCGCGGTCTCGGCGTCACCCGCGGTCTCGGCGTCACCCGCGGTCTCGGCGTCACCCGCGGTCTCGGCGACGGCGTCGTCGGCCTTCACGACGGGCTTGGAGGCGCGCTTCGCGGCCGCCTCGGCCTCACGGACGGTGGCCTGCTTGGGGCTCAGCGGCTCCATCACGAGCTCGATGACGGCCATCGGGGCGTTGTCACCCTTGCGGGGGTTGACCTTGGTGATGCGCGTGTAGCCACCCTGGCGCTCGGCCATGGCGGGGGCGATCTCCGAGAACAGCGTGTAGACGACGTCCTTGCGGCTGATCACGGCGAGCACCTGGCGGCGTGCGGACAGGTCCCCGCGCTTGGCCTTGCTGATCAGGCGCTCGGCCAGGGGGCGCAGGCGCTTTGCCTTGGCCTCCGTCGTCTTGATGCTCTTGTGCTCGAACAGCGACTGGGCCAGGTTGGCCAGGATCAGCCGCTCGTGCGCCGGTCCACCACCGAGGCGAGGACCCTTCGTGGGCGTAGGCATGGTGTCTCCTCAGATTCGTGGGGTTGGACCGGCGGGTCAGGCGTACTCGTCGAAGTCGTCACCGTCGTCGTACGCGCTCGCGACGAGTGACGGGTCGAAGTCGGCGGGGCTGTCCTTGAGCGAGAGGCCGAGACCGGCCAGCTTCTCCTTGACCTCGGTGATCGACTTCGCACCGAAGTTGCGGATGTCCAGCAGGTCGGCCTCGCTGCGGGCGACGAGCTCGCCGACCACGTGGATGCCTTCGCGCTTGAGGCAGTTGTACGACCGGATGGTGAGGTCGAGCTGCTCGATCGGCAGGGCGAGGTCCTCGGCGAGCGCGGCGTCCGTCGGGGACGGGCCGATCTCGATGCCCTCGGCCTCGGTGTTGAGCTCACGGGCGAGCCCGAACAGCTCCACCAGCGTCTTGCCGGCCGAGGCGAGCGCGTCGCGGGGGGTCATGGACTTCTTGGTCTCGACGTCGACGATCAGGCGGTCGAAGTCGGTGCGCTGCTCCACCCGGGTGGCCTCGACGTTGTAGGTGACCTTCAGGACCGGGGAGTAGATCGAGTCGATCGGCACGCGGCCGATCTCGGCGTCGAAGTCCTTGTTCTGGGCGGCCGAGACGTACCCGCGGCCACGCTCCACGGTGAGCTCGATCTCGAGCTTGCCCTTGGCGTTGATGGTGGCGATGTGCAGGTCCGGGTTGTGGATCTCGACACCGGCCGGCGGGGTGATGTCCGCGGCGGTGACGACGCCCGGGCCCTGCTTGCGCAGGTACATCACGACCGGCTCGTCGTTCTCGGAGGAGACGACGATGTTCTTGACGTTCAGGATGATCTCGGTGACGTCCTCCTTGACACCGGTGATCGTCGAGAACTCGTGGAGCACGCCGTCGACGCGGATGCTGGTGACCGCGGCGCCCGGGATGGAGGAGAGGAGCGTGCGGCGCAGGGAGTTACCGAGGGTGTAGCCGAAGCCGGGCTCGAGGGGCTCGATGACGAACCGCGAACGGTAGTCGTCGACGATCTCTTCGGTCAGGGCGGGGCGCTGTGCGATGAGCACGGGTATGTCCTTTCGGCAGGCGTCCGCTATTTGACGCCGTGCAAAGCCCCCCGCCCATCGGTCCGGACGAGGGGGTCAAGCAGGTACGAGCAGGTCAGACGCGGCGGCGCTTCGGCGGACGGCAGCCGTTGTGCGCCTGGGGGGTGACGTCCTGGATGGAGCCGACCTCGAGGCCGGTGGCCTGGAGGGAGCGGATCGCGGTCTCACGGCCGGAGCCGGGGCCCTTGACGAAGACGTCAACCTTCTTCATGCCGTGCTCCTGTGCCTTGCGGGCAGCAGCCTCGGCAGCGAGCTGGGCGGCGAACGGGGTCGACTTGCGCGAACCCTTGAAACCGACCTGGCCGGAGGACGACCAGGAGATCACCGCACCGCTTGGGTCGGTGATGGAGACGATCGTGTTGTTGAACGTGGACTTGATGTAGGCGTGGCCGACGGAGACGTTCTTCTTCTCCTTGCGGCGGGGCTTGCGCGCACCGGCTGCCTGGCGAGTCTTGGGAGGCATGTATGAGTTCTCTCTTCTTCGGTGAGGTCGTCGATCCGGACCGGTGGGCGCTTGCGCGCCCGACCGTCGACGGACTACTAGCGACCGGCCTTCTTCTTGCCGGCCACGGTGCGCTTCGGGCCCTTGCGGGTACGAGCGTTGGTCTTGGTGCGCTGTCCGTGCACGGGCAGGCCGCGACGGTGGCGGACGCCCTGATAGCAGCCGATCTCGACCTTGCGGCGGATGTCGGCGGCGACCTCACGGCGAAGGTCGCCCTCGAGCTTGTAGTGGCCCTGGAGGTAGTCGCGCAGCGCGACCAACGAGGTGTCGTCCAGGTCCTTGACGCGCAGGTCCGGGCTCAGGCCGGTGGCGGTGAGGGTCTGGCCCGCGCGGGTACGCCCGACGCCGTAGATGTAGGTGAGCGCAACCTCTAGCCGCTTCTCGCGGGGGAGGTCGACGCCGACAAGTCGTGCCAACTTCACTCCTGTGGAGTATCGGAGGTCTTCCGCATCGCCGTCCCGTGCTGGGCCCCGGCCTCCGACCGGGGGTCTGCCCCGACGTGCGTCCAACTACGTGGACGACGGCGGAGCTGGCGGTGCGCTGGTGGCGTTCCTCGGCAGCTGCCTCGGACGCCGTTCACGGCAGCGGCTTGATCAGCCCTGACGCTGCTTGTGGCGCAAGTTCTCGCAGATGACGCGCACGCTTCCGTTACGACGGATCACCTTGCACTTGTCGCAGATCTTCTTGACGCTCGGTTTGACCTTCATGACTTTCCTTTGCCGCCGCGCACTGAGAACTAACCCGTCCAGGGTTGCGCTCGCGGCGACTGATCGTGGGGTTCGTTACTTGTAGCGGTAGACGATGCGGCCGCGGGACAGGTCATACGGGCTCAGCTCCACCACCACGCGGTCCTCGGGGAGGATCCGGATGTAGTGCTGACGCATCTTGCCCGAGATGTGAGCGAGAACCCGGTGACCGTTGCTCAGCTCCACGCGAAACATCGCGTTCGGCAGTGCTTCGACCACGCTGCCCTCGATCTCGATGACACCGTCCTTCTTTGCCATATCCTCCGCTAACTGCTGTGCTGACTGCTGGTCCGTGCAGGCGCGTCTCGAACCGAGATCCGTGACAGACCACGCCCAGCGGTCGATCTTACGGCATCGGACGGCTCGAGGAGAACCGCGCACCGCGGGGCTCCCGCGAGCAGACGTCGGTCGGCGCTGCCCACCGGAGCGGGACCCGGCCGCTGACCATCCCGGTTCGATCCGGGCAGGACGTAGCAAGCGCCCCGGCCGCTGGGGGAGAGCAACCGGGGCCCTTGCGTTCGTGGGCCGATCTGCCGGCCGTCGTCGGCCGCCGTCTCGCGGCCGAACACCGCCTGTTCGACGAGCCCCGAGCGGCTCGATCCACTTCACCCAGCGTGATTCGCAGGTGATCCGGGCAGCTGCAGGCTCCACCGTCGGAGGTTAGCGGGTGAGGCGCCGCGGCCTCGCGGGCGGCGAGCGGCGCCGTTCACCGGGAGCCGTCGGGGGCATCCTGGTCGAGGAGGCCGAGCTCGCGGGCACGTTCGACGGCGTCCTCGCGGGTGTGCACTCCCAGCTTGCGGTAGATGTTCCGCATCTGGGTCTTGATGGTGTTCTCGGAGACGTAGAGCCGACGTGCGGCGTGGTTGAGGGAGAGCCCCGGGGCGATCTCCGTCAGCACCCGCAGCTCGCGTTCGCTCAGCTTGACCGCCTCGTACGGCGCGGGCAACAGCTCCGGCGAGTCCGCGATCTCGGGGCGGCTGAGGAACTCCGCCGCCTGCGGCATCGCGGCCGCGATCTGCTCCAGGTCCGTCCGGGGCACGAGCAGGAAAGGGCGCAGCAGCCCGCTCTGCTCCGAGATTGAGATGGCGAGGTGGAGCGCGTCCGCCGCCCGGTCCACGAGCTGGAGGCGGTGGGACGCGCACGCCCGGATCAGCGTCAGGTGCAGCGTGACGCGTGGCCGGGTCCCGGCATGGGCGGCCGCCCCGTCCGTGAGCCGGAGCGCCTCCTCGTACTCCCCCGCGAACAGCGCGTGCCTCGCGCGTGACATGCGGGACCGGGTTCCGCCGTCGTGGGTCCGGCTGAGCAGCGTCCGTGCGCGGTCCGACTGTGCGGTGGCGATGCAGAGGTCGACGAGCGACGTGATGATCACGTTCTCGGCGAGGCCGGGGCCGTGATGGGCGCTGATGCGCTCCTGACGGTACGTCTCCAGGAGGCCGATCATCTCGAACCTGCTTCCGCCGTGCATGACGCGGCCCGCCTGGAGCTGGAGCGCCACGGCCCGCAGGTCGCCGAGCCCGGCCGGCAGGTCGAGGTCGGAGGAGGAGGACTCGTTCGCGAACTGGAGGGTGTCGAGGTCCATCATGTCGCGCACCAGGCGGACGCTGACAGTCTCGAGCACCGTCGGCGTGGCTGCGGGCGGCAGAGGCAGGCTCTCGATGCGCGTGAGCCACCGCTCGGCCGCGGGCAGGTGCCCGAGGATCGCCAGGCTGAGCGCCAGCCCGCTCCCGGCCTCGCGCTCGGCCTCGACCATGTGCCGCTCGCGAGCCCAACGGTAGGCCTCCCGGAACGCATATGCCGCGCCCACCGTGTCGGCCGTGAAGAGCCGGGTGATGCTCCACTGCAGCAGCAGTTCGGGCATCTCGGCCAGGACGTCCTCGGTCCACTCCCCGACGTCGGCGAGGAGGTCCACCCGCTGGCGCTCGACGATCTCCCGGGCTATCTCGTACTGGCCGGTGGAGCGCAGTGCGAGCACCTGTCCGAGCGAGAGCCGCACGTCGTCCCGGCGGGAGAAGTCGGAGTCCGCCTCGAGCAGGCCGGTGCGCATCGCCGTCAGCGACCGCTCGTCCGTGTCGACGTTGAGGATGTAGTCGCGCGCGACCAGCAGGCGGGCACTGCCCCGGATGATGCTCGTGGGCAGGTGGGCGAGCGCGTCCCGCACCTGCTCGGGGAAGCCCGAGATGAGCTCCACCCAGTACGCCTCGACCACCTGTGCGGTCTGCTCCCAGTCCTCGCCACGCACCGCGTGGTCCAGCACTCGTTCCGGCTGTCCGCGCCCGCGGTACCAGGCAGCCATCGTGCGGTTGACCTTGAGGTAGCCCGGGCGGTCCTGCTCGCGGAAGATGCGTTGGATCGCCTCCCGGATGCTTGGGGGGTACCGGTAGGCGCTCCGGCCGTCCACGACCGTCACCGTGAGGATCCCGGCATTGCGCACCCGGGTGAAGGTGCGGTCGACGACCTCGGCCCCGAGCAGCAGCTCCGCGATCTCCCTCGTGAACTCCGTGGGGACCGCGAGCGCCATGACCGCCTCGAAATAGCCCGTCGTGTCGGCGTCACCCAGGACGAGCCGGCAGTACCGCTCCACCGCGGACCAGTCCACGAGCAGCTGCCCGGTGGGGCCGCGAGTGGTCTCGAGCAGCACGGCTCGGATCATCGCCGGCCAGCCCACGAGCTCGGCGCACAGCCGCTCGGCCTCCTCCTCGCTGATCGGGCGGCCGGTGGCCTCGCCCAGCTGCGCCACCTCGCGCGGTCCCAGGGCGAGATCGACCGCACGGAACACGACGCCGTCGGCGGCACTGCTCGCGAGCGTCTCGATCGGCCGGGCCGCACGCATCATCACGATGAGGTGGAGGCTCTCGTGGTTCGTGACGAGGCTGATCAGCTCCTCGTCCACTGCCGTATCGGTGACGTGGTGGAACGAGTCGATCGCGATCACGAGGTGACGTCCGCGGCCGTACATGCGGTGCTCGACGTCGTCCCAGGAGTCGGCGCCCTCGAGGTCACCGAGGCCGGCGTCCTGCACCCGCCGGTGCATGAGCGTCCAGAACTCCTCCCGGTCGATCGGCCGGTTCGGGACGTTCACCCAGATCCGGTCGTGATCGGGCGCGTCCGCGCGCCGGAGCCAGTAGGACGCGGTGCTCGTCTTGCCGAACCCGCGCGGGGCGCGGAAGACCACGATCGGCGGGAGAGCGGAGAGGATCTGGCTCACCCCGGGCGCTGGGACGAAGCCGAGCGGCACACGGGGAAGCCCGAGGCCATCACCCGACCCACGCGAAGTCACCTCCAGCGCCATCGTCCCGTCCTTCTCCCCGCATCATGACCATAGCGAGTAGCACAGCCTCTCGCACGACAGAACGTCACCTCCTGGGCCGTGCCTCGATGCTGCAGCGTTTGGGAGTCTATCCCGGGTACATGCCCCGTTCGGCCGCCATCAGGGCCCCGTTCCGGCTCGCCACTCCGAGCTTCTTGTAGATGGTCCGCAGGTGAGTCTTCACGGTGTTGACCGAGAGACCCAGGTCGCGCGCGATGCCGACCGGTCCGGCGTGCACCTCGAGAGCGCGGAGCACCTGCGCCTCACGCATCGTCAGGGTCGGTATCTCGTCGTTCACGACGGCGTCCGGTGCGTCCGTGGGGGCACCGTCGGTCCCGGGCCACAGCCGCGCAAGGTTCGGGTCATCCCCGACGAGCGTGTCGAAGACGAACCGGTGCATGAGGAAGAACGGGCGCCGCTGACCGGTTGCCTGGGCGATCTGGACGGCCTGGCGGAAGCACCGGGTCGCCTCCGGGAGGTTGCCCAGGGCGTGGTTGGCACTGATGAGGACCACCTGGCACTCCAGCGCGGCGCGGCGCGAGAGGAGCGGAGAGTCGATCGCCTTGGTCGCGTAGGCGATGGCGTCACCGAAGGATCGTTCGGCGAGGTGCAGCTTCGCCACTGCGGCCCACGAGACGGGGTTGCCGTCGAAGCGGTCGGAGACCTCCCGGGCGACGCCGGTCATCTGGGCGACGATCAGCAGCTCGACCAGCGTGCTGCTCAGCACCGCGTCGACGAGGCTGCCGCGGGTCACGTGGCGAATCGCGGCGCGCAGGTTGTTCGCGTGCCTGAAGATCTGCTCGGGCGTGCCGCCGACGACGACGTGGTGGGCCCGGACGAACACGGTCAGCGCCCAGAGCTCGTCCCGGTGACGCGGCTCGATCATGGTGGACACCGCTTCCGCCGCGTCCGGGGCACCCGCGTCGACCTTTGCGAGCGCACGGGTGAGGCTGGCCGCGACCATCGCGATGTCCTTGGCGTCCTCGGGGTGCGCGTGCTCCATGCGCTCCCGCAGCAATTCGTCGTCGAGCCAGCGCAGGGCGATCTCCGGCTCACCCTGCAGCGCGTGCACCATTGCCAGCCCGACCGTGCCCATGTGAATGGCGGATTCGTCCCTCCCGTCGACGAGGCCGTGCGCGCGGGCCCGGCTGAAGGCGTAGATGGCGAAGTCGAGGTTGCCGCTGAGCACGCACGAGATGGCCCACTGCAGCAGGACGAGCGTCTCGTCCTCCTCCGGGCTGCCCTCGGTGTGCCGGTATGCGGAGATCTCCGCGTTGATGGTGGGGTAGTCGGCCACCGGCCACGGGCTCTCCGCGTGGCCGGTGGGATCGAGCGCGCCCTCGAGGTGCTCGATGGTGACCCGGAGCCGGGCGTCCTTGGCGACGATCTCCGGGGGAAACATCCGCGCCGCAGCGGTCAGGGTGAGTGGCTGCGCCGTGAGGAGCCGCGCCCACTGGCGCTCGATGACGTCCAGTGCCGTGTCCCACTCCTGCGCTTGCACCGCATGCGTGAGCACCTGCCCGGGGTCCATGTTCGAGGCGGACATGCGCATCAGGACGAGGTGCACCTCGCGGGCGAACTCCGGGCGCGTCTCCCGCATCGCTCGGATCAGCGCATCGCGGATGGCGGGCGCATAGGAGTACATCTGGCCGTCTACCGTGTGCCGCTCGCTGAGCAGACCCGCCGCGCGGATGTTGCGCAGGATGCGCACGGTGTTGCCCTCGGGGGCGATCGCCCGGGCCATCTCGATGTCGAACTGCTCCGGGATGGCCGTGCGCAGCAGGAAGGACCGCACGCTCTCGTACCGCAGGTCGCGAACCATCGTGCCGACGTACCCGTCCACCAGGGACCCGTCGATCCCGCCCGGGTCCTCACTGGAGGCGGATCGCATCAGCCCCGCGCGGATCGCGGACGGCCACCCCCCGAGGTCGACGGCGATCTGCTGCGCCCGGTCCATCGTGATCGTCACGCCCGTGCGCCGGGCGAGCTCGTGGACCATGGGCCCCGTCATCCGCAGCTCGGCCGGACCGATGACGGCGGCGTCCACGGAGAGGGAGCCGGTGGTCTCCAGCGCCCGCAGCGTGCGTGAGGCGATGACCAGGTCGAACCGGTCGTTCTTCCGAACGAGGTCCACGAGCTCGTCGTCGATCGTTGCGGCGCCCTGCTTGAGGCCGGCCTCATGGAAGTCGTCGATGATGAGCAGGAGCGGGGTCGAGCGCTCAGCGAGCGCGCGCATCACCTCGCGCCGGGCGTCGGGCTGCGGTTCGTCGTCGATCGCCCCGCTTCGTACGAGCCCGGCGCGGAGCTCCCGGTAGAACCCGTCCGTCTCGTTGCTGGCGGTCGTCAGCGCGACGTACGTGATGTCCCGACTCGCCTCCGCGGTCCGGAGCCAGCTCACGATCGCGCTCGTCTTGCCGTAGCCGCGCGGTCCGCGCAGGACCGTCAGCGGGTGCCGCCCGGCGAGCGTGTTGAGCACGTGCTCGCCGATCAGCGTGTCTCGTGACACTCGTGGCAGCCCGATGGTCACGGTGGCATTCTCCCCGGTCATCGCTGCTCAGCCGGACGCAGGAGCAGTGAGCAGGCGATCGGCCGATCGCGATCGGGCACACGCGGGCCCGCGCACGTCCAGCAGCTCAAGGGCAACGAGCACCCGTGCGCCGCGTCGTGCACCTGGTGGACAGGCCCGGCTAGCGACCGAGCCTCGAGAGCGGACCATCAGACCCCCCTGAGACACCGTCGGCGAGCCGCAAATCGGCTCGGGAGCGATCATCGTACGGTCTATTGCTGGCCGTCGGTACCGAGGATGGGTCCGGGCCGTCAGGTGGTGGGTCTGACCCCGGTCCCATCCGCGCCCCAACGGGAACCGATCTGCCCCCGCTGGACGCCCTCGGCCCTGCCGCGAGGCGCCTCACCGAGTATCCGCTCAGCACTCATGCGGTCCCCTCACGGTGCTCGCGGCGATCGCGTCCAGCAGCTGGTCGGCCAGCTCCGGGCGGCATATCAACAGATCGGGTAGCCAGGGGTTGGGCTGGTTGTACCGCAGCCGTGAGCCGTCGATCCGGCTCGTGTGCAGCCCGAGCGAGCGGGCCACCGCGACGGGGGCGGCCGAGTCCCACTCGAACTGCCCGCCGGCGTGCAGGTACGCGTCCACCTCGCCACGGATCACGGCTGCCGCCTTGTAGCCCGCCGAGCCCATCGGGACCAGGCGCGCCGCACACATTCGTGCGACGGGGGCGGCGAGCGCCGGGGGCCTCGAGCGGGACACCGCGATGCGCATCTTGCCGCCCGCCCGGTACGGGAACGTCCCGGACACGGTGCTGAGGACGAGGCCGAGGCCCGGAAGAGCCACGGCACCCGCCCTCAGCCCCCCCTCCGCCCACAGCGCGACGTCCACGGCCCAGTCGGGCCGACCGTCGGCGTACTGGGTCCTGCCGTCGAGGGGGTCGATGATCCAGACGCGGTCGTGGGCCGCCCGGCGCGGGTCATCCACCGTCTCCTCGGACAGGACGACGTCGTCCGGGCACCGGTCCTGCAGCTGGGCGGTGAGGTACTCCCGCGCGCGCTGGTCGGCGAGGTAGCGCAGCTCCGGCGTGCCCAGCAGCTGCCCCGCGTCACTACGCAGCTCGAGGAGCAGCTCCCCGGCACCCCCGGCCAGCTGCTCGGCGAGGTGCGCATCGCTGAGCGCCCAGTCCGAACCCATCGTCATGCCCATCGTCTCGGGGCTCATGACAGGTCCCTGCGCGTTCCCACGCTCTCGCCCGAAGGCGGGGGTACGCCCTCATCGGGGGTATGTGGGCGCACCCCCTCCGAGAGGCGAGAACGCGGATGGGACGACGCCGGGTCCCTAGTACGCACCGCGACCCCCGAAGACGGCGCGGAAGGTACGCCAGAGGATGGTCAGGTCCATCCACAACGACCAGTTGTCGACGTAGCGCAGGTCGAGACGCACGGACTGCTCCCAGCTGAGGTCGGAGCGGCCGCTGACCTGCCAGAGGCCGGTGAGACCAGGCTTCACGTGCAGCCGGTGGTAGGCCATGTCGTCGTAGCGCGCCACCTCCTCCATCAGCGGTGGTCGGGGACCGACGAGGGACATGTCGCCCCGAACCACGTTCCACAGCTGCGGGAGCTCATCGATCGAGAACCGCCGCAGGACGTGGCCGGCGGAGGTGATGCGCGGGTCCCGGCGCATCTTGAACAGGGTCTCGTTGCCGTCGCTGTGCGTGAGCAGGCTCGCCCGTCGGGCCTCCGCGTCGACGTACATCGTGCGGAGCTTGACCATCGTGAACGGCACACCCTCGTTGCCCACGCGGGTCTGCCGGAACACCACCGGTCCGGGCGACGTCAGGCGCACCGCGAGCGCTGCCGGGAGGAGGACCAGGAGCGCACCCAGGAGCAGCAGGGAGCCGAGCGCACGGTCCAGGACCGACTTCCCCCACCTCCGCGCCCGCGTCGGACCGATCGCCACGGTCAGGAGCGCGGTGCCGGAGACCGGGAGCATCGTGATCCTCGCCGGCGACACCTCGGAGATGTTCGGGGCGATCAGCAGCTCCGCACCCAGCCCCTCGACGCGCCAGCAGAATCGACGCAACTCGGCCGCCGTCATGCACCCCGATGAGACCACCACCGTCTCCGCGCCGCACTCGCGGATCAGGTGCGGGACCTCATGGAGGGCGCCGAGCACGGGAACGTCCGTCAGCGTGCCCTCGGCTCCGGGTTCCGGCACGCATATGCCGACGACGGCGAATCCGTACGTGGGGTTCTCCCCGAGCTCCTCGAGAACGGGCCTCAGCATGGACGGCAGACCGACCACGATCGTGCGGCGCATCAGTGCACCGCGCGTCCGCATCCGTTGGACGACGCGTCGCTGGACGAGCCTGAGGGCGATGACGAGGCCGAGCGCGATCGCCAGCGCCTCGAACACCACGAGGCGCGGTAGGTGCACGAGGTCGACGTAGTTGACGGTCATCGAGGCGACCACCAGCACGCCGCCGGCCCGGAGCAGGGCGCGGAGCTCCTCACGGCCGGCCGCGGCCCTGCCCGTGTCGTAGCCGTGCTGGCTCGCGACGGCGATCACGAAGCCGAGTCCGGCGAGCGCGGTCAGGACCAGCCTGTCCACGCCCGAGTAGTGCGCGGCGGTGACGGTCGCGGTCACTCCCATGGCGACCAGGGCATCCGCACCGATCGCGACCGCCCGGTACACCCCTGCCCACTCCCGCCACACCTGCCGGGGCTGGCGGGCCGAGACCAGCGGGAGCAGCCGGGACACGACGGCGGCGAGGAAGGTCCAGCGGACGAACCGGGTGCCCGCCGCGTCGTGGCGGTCGAAGGTGAGTGCCATGTCTAACCCACCGTTCCCAGCCTGCGTGCGCGAAGCGGCTGCGTGGTGGTAGCCGGTTGCAGCGACACAGTCATTCCTTCCCAAGCTCACGTGTGGATCGGGGAGCGTTTGGGGGAGGACATCGTGGCCGCCCGCCCCCGCTCGGCATCACCCGATGGGTCTATCCAAGCAGCCGTGCCGGCGGAGCAGAAGGGTGAGCCCGGATGATAAACAACGGGCGAGGGGTGACCCGCATTTCCTGGGGAGGTGACCCGGAGGTGACCCGGGGGTGAGGGTTCGCCTCACCCTCCCTCGCAGGTCCGGGGGGCTTGAACGTTTCAATCGGCGCGATTCCGCGCATCCGGCGACCTCGGGTCGCGGGACGCCGGCGACGTCCGCAGTCAGTGTCGTCGAGGAACCTCACTGGAAGCGTTTGCAGCAGTCCGAACGCTCTTGTCCGGATGGTGAGATGGACTCAGTCGAGCGGGGCCACCGTGACGCCGAGCGCCCCGAGCCGCGCCGCTCCGCCGTCGCGCGCGGTGAGCACCCACAGACCTCCGGAGTGCACGGCCACCGTGTGCTCCCAGTGTGCGGCGTGGGAGCCGTCGACCGTGATGACGGTCCACTCGTCCTCGAGCACGGACGTGTGCCGCTCTCCGCGCACCACCATCGGCTCGATCGCGAGGCACAGGCCGGGCCGGACCCGCGGACCACGCTTCCGGGTGCGGTAGTTCAGTACCTCCGGCGGCTGGTGCATCGCCGAGCCGATCCCGTGCCCGACGTACTCCTGGATGATGGCGTAGCCGTCGGAACCGGCGGTGACGACGTCGTCGATCGCGTCGCCCACCTCTCCCAGCCGCTCGGCGCTGGCGAGCGCGGCGATGCCGGCCCACATGGCGTCCTCGGTGACGCGCACGAGCGCCTCGTCGGCTGGGTCGGCGTCGGGCACCACCATGGAGAAGGCGGAATCGCCGTGCCAGCCGTCGATGATCGCGCCACCGTCGACGGAGACGACGTCTCCGGCCGTGATGACCCGGTCGCCTGGGATGCCGTGCACCACCTCGTCGTTGACGGAGATGCACACCACGGACGGGAAGCCGTGGTAGCCCTTGAAGTTCGACGCGGCGCCAGCGCGCGAGATCACCTGTTCCGCCACGGCGTCCAGGTGGGCGGTGGTGACGCCCGGACGGACCGCCGCACGGACGGCGTCGAGCACGTCAGCGACGACGAGCCCGGCCCGCCGCATCGTGCGGATCTGGTCCGCGCTCTTGTACTCGATGCTGATCCGGCCGAACATCATGCGCCTCAGCGCTCCTGGCGGTCCAGGGCGCTCTCGAGCCGTCCGGTGACCTCGTCCATCGTGCCGAGTCCGTCTACGCCCAGGAGGATCCCCCGCTGCTCGTAGAGCGCCACGAGCGGAGCGGTCTGCTCGAGGTAGACCTCGAGCCGACGGCGGATCACCGACTCCGTGTCGTCCTTGCGACCCTGCTCCACGGCCCGGTTGAGGAGCCGTGCGACGACCTCGTCGACGTCCGCGGTGAGCTCCACGACGGCGTCGAGGCTCTGCCCCGACTCGGCGAGCATGCGGTCCAGCTCCTCGACCTGCGCCTCGGTGCGGGGGTAGCCGTCGAGCAGGAAGCCCTCGGCCGCGTCGGCGGCCTGGAGGCGGTCCGCGACCATGGTGTTCGTGACCTCGTCGGGCACGTACTCCCCCGCGTCCATGTACCGCTGGGCGGTCCGGCCGAGCTCGGTGTGCTGGGCCACGTTGGCGCGGAAGATGTCGCCGGTGGAGATCGCCGGGACGCCCAGACGCTTCGCCAGACGGGCGGCCTGGGTACCCTTGCCCGCTCCGGGCGGGCCGAGGAGGACGATCCGAGCGGTCATCGCAGGAACCCTTCGTAGTGACGCTGCTGCAGCTGGGAGTCGATCTGCTTCACGGTCTCCAGGCCGACGCCGACGACGATGAGCAGAGAGACGCCGCCGAACGGGATCGACGTGCTCACCCCCATCAGCTTGAAAGCGATCGTCGGGATCATCGCCACGAGCGCGAGGTAGATCGCGCCGACCGTGGTGATACGGGAGATCACGTACTGCAGGTACTCCGCGGTCGGGCGTCCGGCGCGAATCCCGGGGATGAAGCCGCCGTAGCGCTTCATGTTGTCCGCGACCTCGTCCGGGTTGAACGTGATCGAGGTGTAGAAGTACGCGAAGAAGATGATGAGGAGCATGTAGACCACGATGTACAGGTTCGCGCCGGGGTCCATCAGATTCGTGGCGACCCACTGCACCCATCCGGTGGTCTGATCCGCCTCGAACTGGGCGGCGAGGCCGGGGAGCGCGAGCAGCGAGGACGCGAAGATCACGGGGATCACGCCGGCCATGTTGATCTTGATCGGGATATACGTGCTCGAGCCGCCGTACATCCGCCGGCCGACCATCCGCTTGGCGTACTGGACGGGCACCCGACGCTGGGACTGCTCGACGAACACGATGAGTCCGACGACGACGAGCGCGATGACGAGGAAGACGGCGAACTTGGCGATGCCGTTGTCGGCGCCGGCGATCTGCCACATCGCGCTGGGGAAGCCGGCCGCGATCGAGGTGAAGATGAGCAGCGACATGCCGTTGCCGACGCCGCGCTCGGTGATGAGCTCACCCATCCACATGATGAGGCCGGTGCCGGCAGTCATCGTGACGATCATCAACAGGATCGTGGTGATCGTGTCATTCGGGATGATCTCGACGGTGCAGCCGGGGAACAGGTTGCCCGAGCGGGCCACCGTGATGATGGTCGTCGCCTGCAGGATCGCGAGGAAGATCGTCAGGTACCGGGTGTACTGCGTGAGGGCGGCGGTCCCGGACTGACCCTCCTGATGAAGTGCCTCGAAGCGAGGGATGACCACCCGGAGCAGCTGGACGATGATGCTCGCGGTGATGTACGGCATGATCCCCAGCGCGAACACCGACAGCTGCAGGAGTGCTCCGCCGCTGAAGAGGTTGACGAGGCCGAGCACGTCGGTACCGCTCTGGTCCGGGCTGGCGATGCACTGTTGCACGTTGCCATAGTCGACGCCCGGCGTCGGGACGAAGGACCCGAGGCGGAACACCGCCATGATCGCGAGCGTGAAGAGCAGCTTGCTGCGCAGATCCGGTGTGCGGAACGCCCGAGCGAATGCGCTGAGCAATGGTCCTCCTGCTACGTCTGCTGGCGGCGCGCACGCGAGGGGCGCCCACCGCTTGATGGGTACCGTCCGACCTTACCGGCCGACGGCGCCTGGAACGGGATACGGCGGTGCAGGATCAAGATCCCGCACCGCCGTCACCTGGTGATCTCAGGCCTGCTCGACGCTTCCGCCGGCAGCGACGATCTTCTCCTTCGCGGACGCGGAGTACGCGTCCACCAAGACGTCCAGCTTCACGCTCAGCTCACCGGTGCCGAGCACCTTGACGAGCTTGCCCTTGCGCACCGCACCCTTGTCCACGAGGTCGGCCACGGTGACCGCGCCGCCGTCGGGGTAGAGCGCGGAGAGCTTCTCCAGGTTGACCACCTGGAACTCCGTGCGGAAGGGGTTCTTGAAGCCGCGGAGCTTGGGCAGACGCATGTGCAGCGGCGTCTGACCACCCTCGAAGCGAGCGGGCACCTGGTAGCGGGCACCGGTGCCCTTGGTACCGCGGCCTGCGGTCTTGCCCTTCGAACCCTCACCGCGACCCACGCGGGTCTTGGGGGTGTGGGCTCCGGGGGCGGGACGCAGGTGGTGCACCTTCAGGGTGCCCGACGCCGTCCCCGTGCTCACGGGGGCCTTCTCGCCGTTGGCGGCCTTGTCGGCCTTGGGCTCCTTCTGAGCCATGTCAGTCAACCTCCTCGACGGTGACGAGGTGCGCCACCGTGCTGACCATTCCGCGGAACTCGGGACGGTCCTCCTTGACGACGGTGTCGCCAATTCGCTTGAGCCCGAGGGAGCGCAACGTGTTGCGCTGGTTCTGCTTGCCGCCGATGCCGGACTTCGTCTGGGTCACCTTCAGCTGTGTCATCACGCCACCGTCCCCACTGCGACGTCGGCCTTCTTCGCGGCGTCGCCCCGGCCGGAGGCCTGGGCGCGCAGCAGAGCCCGCGGAGCGACGTGCTCGATGGGCAGGCCGCGCCGTGCGGCGACGGCCTGCGGAAGCTCGAGCGCGCGCAGGGCCGCAACCGTGGCGTGCACGATGTTGATCGCGTTCTCCGAACCCAGCGACTTGCTCAGCACGTCGTGGATACCGGCGCAGTCGAGCACGGCGCGCACCGGACCACCGGCGATCACGCCGGTACCCGGGGACGCGGGACGCAGGAAGACGACGCCGGCCGCGGCCTCACCCTGCACCTGGTGCGGGATGGTCTTCTGGATCATGGGGACCTTGAAGAAGTTTTTCTTGGCCTCTTCCACGCCCTTGGCGATCGCCGCGGGAACCTCCTTGGCCTTGCCGTAGCCGACGCCGACGGTGCCTTCGCCGTCACCGACGACGACGAGCGCGGTGAAGCTGAAGCGACGACCACCCTTGACGACCTTGGAGACGCGGTTGATGGTCACCACACGCTCGACGTAGGCGCTCTTCTCGGCCTCGTTCCCGCGGCGACCGTCGCCACCGCGACGCTCCCGTCGGTCGTTGGAGCGCTCGTTCGTTCCGCCACCGGGGGCGCCACCACCGGGGGCGCCACCACCGGGGGCGCCGGTACCGGTCCTGCTGCGCTGCGGTGCAGCCATCAGATGTTCCTTTGCTTGTCGAAGTGCTGGACGAGGGTGGAGGTCACAGGGCCAGTCCTCCCTCGCGGGCACCGTCGGCCACCGCGGCCACCCGGCCGTGGTACTTGTTGCCCCCACGGTCGAAGACGGCGGCGGTCACGCCGACAGCCTTGGCGCGCTCGGCGACGAGCTCGCCGACCTTGCGCGACTTGTCGATCTTGACGCCGTCGGCGGCCCGCAGGTCGGCCTCGAGCGTCGAGGCCGAGGCCAGCGTGGTGCCGGTGCTGTCGTCGACCAGCTGGACGAGCATATGCCGCGTGGAACGGTTGACCACCAGGCGAGGACGCTCGGAGGTGCCGATGACACGCTTGCGCACCCGCAGGTGACGGCGAGCGCGAGCGATGCGCTTGCCCGAACCCTTGATTGACACTGCCATGGCTTACTTACCAGCCTTTCCGGCCTTGCGGCGGACCTGCTCGCCTGCGTAGCGCACGCCCTTGCCCTTATAGGGCTCCGGCTTACGGATCTTCCGAATGTTCGCGGCGACCTCGCCGACCTGTTGCTTGTCGATCCCCGCGACCGAGAACTTCGTGGGGGTCTCCACGGCGAACATGATGCCCGCGGGGGCGTCGACGGTGACCGGGTGGGAGAAGCCGAGAGCGAACTCGAGGTTCGAGCCCTTGGCCGTCACGCGGTAACCGGTGCCGACGATCTCAAGCTTCTTCACGTAGCCCTCGGTCACGCCGGTGACGAGGTTCGCCAGCAGCGTGCGGGTCAGGCCGTGCAGCGAGCGCGACTCGCGCTCGTCGTTGGGACGGGTGACGACCAGCGCGCCGCCCTCACCACGGTCAACCGCGATGGGTGCCGGGACCTGGTGCACCAGAGTGCCCTTAGGGCCCTTGACGGTGACCTGCGGTCCGTCGATCGTGATGTCGACACCGCTGGGGATGGCGACTGGGACTCTACCGATACGAGACATCGTGTTCTCCTCCTGATCCCCTGGTCACCAGACGTAGGCGAGGACTTCCCCACCCACGCCCTTCTTGGCTGCCTGACGGTCGGTGAGCAGACCGGAGGACGTGGACAGGATCGCCACGCCGAGGCCGCCGAGCACCTTCGGCAGGTTGGTCGACTTCGCGTACACCCGCAGGCCGGGCTTCGAGACACGGCGCACGCCGGCGAGCGAACGCTGCCGGTCCGGGCCGAACTTCAGCGCGAGCGTGAGGGTCTTGCCCACCTCGGCGGCCGCTACCGTCCAGCCACTGATGTAGCCCTCGGCCTGGAGGATCTCCGCGACGTGAGACTTCAACTTCGAGTACGGCATGGAAACCGACTCGTGGTACGCCGAGTTTGCGTTGCGCAGACGCGTCAACATGTCGGCGATGGGGTCTGTCATTGTCATTGGGCTGTCGCCCTTCCTCGTCGTGGTTTCCTACTGGACCTTCGACGTCGTCGATTTACCAGCTGCTCTTGGTCACGCCGGGGAGCTGGCCCGCAAGGGCCATCTCCCGCAGGCACACTCGGCACAGGCCGAACTTGCGGTACACGGAGTGCGGACGTCCGCACCGGGAGCACCGGGTGTAGGCGCGCACGTCGAACTTCGGCTTGCGGTTCGCCTTCTGGATCAGGGCGGTCTTCGCCATGTCAGGCCGCCATGAAGGGGAAGCCGAGACGGCGCAGGAGCGAGCGCCCCTCGTCATCGGTGCCGGCCGTGGTCACAACCGTGATGTCCATCCCGCGGACCCGGTCGATCCTGTCCTGGTCGATCTCGTGGAACATCGACTGCTCGTTCAGACCGAACGTGTAGTTGCCGTTCCCGTCGAACTGCTTCGGGGAAAGACCACGGAAGTCACGGATCCGGGGCAGCGCCAGCGTCAGCAGGCGGTCCAGGAACTCCCACATCCGGTCGCCGCGCAGTGTGACGTGCGTGCCGATCGGCTGTCCCTCGCGCAGCTTGAACTGTGCGATCGACTTGCGGGCCTTGGTGACCTGCGGCTTCTGACCGGTGATCAGGGTGAGGTCGCGCACGGCGCCCTCGATGAGCTTGGAGTCGCGCGCGGCGTCTCCCACACCCATGTTGACCACGATCTTGGTCAGGCCGGCCACCTGGTGGATGTTGGCGTGGCCGAACTCCTCGCGCAGTGCCTCGAGGATCTCCTCGCGGTACTTCGCCTTGAGCCGGGGCAGCTGCGCGGGAGCGCTCGTCTCGGTGGTGGCGCTCATGAGATGTCCTTACCGGAACGCTTGGCCACGCGGACCCGCTGCCAGCGGGTCCGGCCGTCGCGCTCGACTTCCTCGGTGCGATAGCCCACCCGGGTGCCCTTCTTGGTCTCCGGATCGACCAGCATCACGTTGCTGACATGGATCGGGGCCTCGACGGTCTCGATGCCACCACTGCGGGAACCGCGCTGCGACTGCGAGACCTTCGTGTGCTTCTTGACTCGCTGCACACCTTCGACGATGAGGCGCTCCGCCTCGGCCTGAACCTCGAGCACGCGGCCCTGCTGGCCCTTGTCGCGCCCGCTGATGACGACGACGAGGTCGCCCTTCTTGATCTTTGCCATGGTTACAGCACCTCCGGTGCGAGCGAGACGATGCGCATGAACTTCTTGTCACGCAGCTCGCGGCCGACCGGGCCGAAGATACGCGTTCCACGTGGCTCGCCGTCGGCCCTGAGGATCACCGCGGCGTTCTCGTCGAAGCGGATGTACGAACCATCCGGGCGGCGCCGTTCCTTCACGGTGCGCACGACGACAGCCTTGACGACCTCGCCCTTCTTGACGTTGCCACCGGGGATCGCATCCTTGACGGTGGCGACAATGATGTCGCCGATGCCGGCGTAGCGACGACCGGAACCGCCGAGCACCCGGATGCACAGGATCTCCTTCGCACCCGTGTTGTCGGCGACCTTGAGTCGCGACTCCTGCTGGATCATTCGATCTACTCCTGTCGTCGTGCCGGTTCTCAGCTCGCGCTGAGCCTGGCCGAACGGATGGTTGTCAGTGCCCGGGTGTACGCGGTGGCGCGCACCCGGTCGGTTCTACTTGGCCTTGTCGAGGATCTCCACCACGCGCCAGCGCTTTGTCGCCGACAGCGGCCGAGTCTCCATGATCAGGATGAGGTCGCCCACACCCGCCGCATTGGCCTCGTCGTGCACCTTCACCTTGGTGGTGCGGCGGATGACCTTGCCGTAGAGGGGGTGCTTGACGCGGTCCTCGACCTCGACCACGACGGTCTTGTCCATCTTGTCGCTGACCACATAACCCCGGCGGGTCTTGCGGTCGGCACGGTGGCTCTCGGTGACCTCGGTCTCGGAGGTGTTCGGAGTACTCATTGTGGTTGCCTCGTTCACTTCGCGTCAGCGCTCGGCGCGGTACGGATGCCGAGCTCGCGCTCGCGCAGGATCGTGTAGATGCGTGCAATGTCGCGGCGCACCGTCTTCAGTCGGCCGTGGTCCTCGAGCTGGCCGGTGGCCGAGGAGAACCGCAGGTTGAACAGCTCCTGCTTGGCCTTCTTCAGCTCCGCCGCCAGGCGCTCGGTGTCCATGCCATCCAGCTCGGACGGCGCCAGTTCCTTGGATCCGATAGTCATCACGCGTCACCACCATCGCGACGCACGAACCGCGTCTTCATCGGGAGCTTGTGCTGCGCGCGGCGCATGGCCTCGCGAGCAAGGTCTTCGTCAACGCCGGCCAGCTCGAACATGATCCGGCCCGGCTTGACGTTGGCGATCCACCATTCCACCGACCCCTTGCCGGAACCCATCCGGGTCTCGGCCGGCTTCTTCGTGATCGGGCGGTCGGGGAAGATGTTGATCCACACCTTGCCACCACGCTTGATGTGCCGCGTCATGGCAATACGTGCGGCCTCGATCTGCCGGTTGGTGACGTAGGCGCGCTCGATGGCCTGGATGCCGAAGTCGCCGAACGAGATGGTGGTGCCACCCGTCGCATCGCCTCTGCGACGAGGGTGGTGCTGCTTGCGGTGCTTGGTCCGCCGGGGGATGAGCATGGCTCAGGCCTCCGTCTCGGTGCCGACTGCGGCGACGGGCGCCGCGTCGGGAGTGATTGCGGGGGCTTCGGTCGAAGCGGTCGAAGCGGTCGGGGCGGTCGGGCCGTCGGGGCGGCGACCACGGGGGCGGTCGGTGCCACGATCACTCCGGGCGTCGCGGCCACGTGCTGCCCGCGGAGCCTGGGTGGCCTGCTCGCGAGCGAACTCCTTCTCCGTCTGGTCGCCCTTATAGATCCACACCTTCACGCCGATGCGTCCGAACGTCGTCCTGGCCTCGAAGAAGCCGTAGTCGATGTTCGCGCGCAGCGTGTGCAGCGGGACGCGACCCTCGCGGTAGAACTCGCTCCGGCTCATCTCGGCGCCGCCGAGGCGTCCGGAGCACTGCACCCGGATGCCCTTGGCGCCGGCGCGCTGCGCGGACTGCATGCCCTTGCGCATGGCGCGACGGAAGGAGACGCGGGAGGCGAGCTGCTCGGCGATGCCCTGGGCCACCAGCTGAGCGTCGATCTCGGGGTTCTTCACCTCGAGGATGTTCAGCTGCACCTGCTTGCCGGTCATCTTCTCGAGCTCGCCACGCAGCCGGTCTGCCTCCGCACCACGACGTCCGATGACGATGCCCGGGCGGGCAGTGTGCAGGTCGACGCGGACGCGGTCACGCGTGCGCTCGATCTCGACCTTGGAGATTCCGGCGCGCTCGAGCCCGGAGGCCATCAGCTTGCGGATCTGGACGTCCTCGCGGACGTAGTCGCGGTAGCGCTGACCAACCTTGGTGCTGTCAGCGAACCATCGCGACCGGTGGTCGGTCGTGATGCCGAGCCGGAACCCCGTGGGGTTGACCTTGTGGCCCATCAGCGAGCCCCTCCCTTGGTCTCTCGCTCAGCCACGATCACCGTGATGTGGCTGGTGCGCTTGAGGATCTGGTTCGCCCGTCCCTGTGCGCGGGGGCGGAAGCGCTTGAGCGTCGGACCTTCGTCCACGTACGCCTCAGCGATCACCAGCTCACGCTCGTTGAACGCGACCGAGGCCAGCTCCGCCTTCACGCGGGCGTTGGCGACCGCGCTCTCCACTACCTTGCGCACGGTCTCCGCCGCCGCCTGGGGGGCGAACCGGAGCACGGCCACAGCCTCATCGGCCTGCTTGCCGCGGATGATGTCCACGACCCGCCGAGCCTTCTGGGGCGTGACGCGCACGTATCGCGCCTGCGCCTTGGCTTCCATCGATGTCCTGCCTTCTCGTCAAAGAGTTTGCTTGGTGTGCTCGCATCCGCGAACGATCAGCGGCGACGCGCCTTGCGGTCGTCCTTCTCGTGCCCACGGAACGTACGCGTCAGGGCGAACTCCCCCAGCTTGTGGCCGACCATCGACTCGGTGACGAACACCGGGACGTGCTTGCGACCATCGTGTACCGCGAAGGTGTGACCCAGGAAGTCGGGGGTGATGACCGACCGACGTGACCAGGTCTTGATGACGTTCTTGGTGCCCTTCTCGTTCTGTACGTCCACCTTCTTCTGCAGGTGGCCGTCTACGAAAGGACCCTTCTTCAGACTGCGAGGCATCTCGTCGTCTCCCTATCAGCGCTTCTTGCCGGTACGACGACGGCGCACGATCAGCTTGTCGCTTGGCTTGTTCGGACGGCGGGTACGGCCCTCGGTCTGGCCCCAGGGGCTGACCGGGTGACGTCCACCGGAGGTCTTGCCCTCGCCACCACCGTGGGGGTGGTCGACGGGGTTCATGGCCACACCACGGACGGTCGGGCGCTTGCCCTTCCACCGCATGCGGCCGGCCTTGCCCCAGTTGATGTTGGACTGCTCCGCGTTGCCGACCTCACCGATCGAGGCGCGGCAGCGCACGTCAACGTTGCGGATCTCGCCGGAGGGCATCCGCAGCTGGGCGAACTGACCCTCCTTGGCGACGAGCTGCACCGAGGTTCCGGCCGAGCGAGCGATCTTCGCACCGCCACCGGGCTTGAGCTCGATGGCGTGGATGACGGTACCGACCGGAATGTTGCGCAGAGGCAGGTTGTTGCCGGGCTTGATGTCGGCACCGGCACCGGCCTCGATGCGGTCGCCCTGCTTGAGCTTCACCGGCGCGATGATGTAGCGCTTCTCGCCGTCCGCGTAGTGCAGGAGCGCGATGCGTGCCGTGCGGTTGGGGTCGTACTCGATGTGAGCGACCTTCGCGGGCACGCCGTCCTTATCGTGACGACGGAAGTCGATCACGCGGTAGGCGCGCTTATGGCCACCGCCGATGTGCCGCGCCGTGATCCGACCGGAGGCGTTGCGCCCGCCGCTCTTGGTGAGCGGACGGACCAGCGACTTCTCCGGGGTGGAACGGGTGATCTCGACGAAGTCGGCGACGGATGAGCCGCGGCGGCCCGGCGTCGTCGGCTTGTACTTACGGATTCCCATGAGATGTGATCCTCAATCTGTGCTCTGCGATCCGGCCGGCTCAGCCGACCGGCCCGCCGAAGATGTCGATGGTTCCCTCACGCAGCGAGACGATCGCGCGCTTGGTGTCCTTACGCTTGCCCATACCGAACTTCGTTCGACGCGTCTTGCCCTTGCGGTTCACGGTGTTCACCGAGTCGACCTTGACCTTGAAGATCTCCTCGATGGCGATCTTGATCTCGGTCTTGTTCGCGCGCGGGTCCACGAGAAACGTGTACTTGCCCTCGTCGAGGAGGTTGTAGCTCTTCTCGGAGACGACAGGCGAGATGATGATGTCGCGGGGGTCCCTGGCGGTGGTGATGCTCATTTGTCCTCCTCCTCGACCTCGGTCGAGCTGGCGCCGGCGGTGACCGAACGACCGGTCGCCGGGCCTGCGATGAAGGCGTCCAGGGCCGCGGACGTGAAGACCACGTCGTCGCTCACCAGCACGTCGTAGGTGTTCAGCTGGTCGGGGTAGATCAGGTGGACGCCCGGCACGTTGCGCAGGCTCTTCCACGAGATCTCGTCGCCGCGCTGGAGCACCACGAGGACGTGGCGGGATCCGGCGATGCCGGCGAGGACCGCGGACGCACTGGTCGTGGAGGGCGCGTCGCCGGGGGCGAACGAGCTGACCACGTGCACGCGTCCGGCGCGGGCCCGGTCGGAGAGGGCGCCACGCAGCGCGGCGACCTTCATCTTCTTGGGCGTCCGCTGGGAGTAGTCGCGCGGGACCGGCCCGTGCACAACGCCACCACCGGTGAACTGGGGGGCGCGGATCGAACCCTGACGGGCGCGGCCGGTGCCCTTCTGCTTGTACGGCTTCTTGCCACCACCGCGAACCTCGCCGCGGGTCTTGGCCGAGGCCGTGCCCCGACGCGCCGCAGCGAGCTGGGCCACGACAACCTGGTGGATGAGCGGCACGTTCGCCTGGACGGCGAAGATCTCGGCGGGGAGCTCGATGGTCCCGGCCGCATTGCCGTCGGCGTCCACGACGTCGACGACCGCGTTCTTCTGCGCAGTGCTGGTCATGGTCTCACGCGCCCTTCGCTGCGCTGCGAACCACGACGATGCTGCCCTTGGGGCCGGGGACGGCGCCCGTGACGAGCAGCAGGCCCTTCTCGGCATCCACGGCGTGGATCGTCAGGTTCTGGGTGGTCTGGCGGTCGAAGCCCATCCGACCGGCCATCCGCACGCCCTTGAAGACGCGCGACGGCGTCGAGGCCGCGCCGATCGAGCCGGCCTTGCGGTGGTTGCGGTGGGCACCGTGGGAGGCTCCGACGCCGTGGAAGCCGTGGCGCTTCATCACACCCGCCGTG